>CAXMRP010000147.1:0-22634 GCA_964196155.1 uncultured Polyangiaceae bacterium | reverse complement strand
TGGATCGCCTCGACGATGTCCATTTGCCGGCGCTCCAGCACTTCGGCGACCTTGAGCATGTAATGGGCACGCTTGTTGAACGGCAGCTGCGACCATTCTTCAAAGGCCTCGTTGGCGGATTCGATGGCGTTGCGGGCATCGCTCACCGTCGCATCGGGGATTTGCGCCCAGGTGGAGCCGTCGGAAGGATTGAGATCGGGATAGGTGTTTGCCGCTGGCGCCCAGCCGCCGCCGATATACATGCCTTCAATCTGCTTGGCCATTTTGTTCTCCTTCATTGCCCTCATCGCCAATGACAGAAGCGACCGGCGAGAATTTGGAGTGATTTTGACCGACAATTGGCGGGAAATCCATCGTCGATCGAAATTGTGATGAAAGAGACGGCTTTACGTGGCGCTTTACTGAACAGACACAAGTCAAACAATCCTTGAACATTTTGGCTTATGGTCGTGAAAATGGCAGCAGGGCAAAATGGCCTGAAGAGTTGGGGGCCGATGATTGCCGGTTGTGGCGAAATTCGCGGCCAAAGGAGTAAGGCGTGGGCGAAAAGCCGGATACAGACCAGGACGCGGGGGCAACCCCTGTCGCGCTGGAATTGGACCGGTTGCTGGCGGCGGGCGGGCGATCCGGGCTAGGCGGCCGCGCATCGCTGAACGCCGGCGCTGCGGTTTTCGTCCGTCTCAAGGCGCTCGGCGTCGATTATGTCTTTACCAATTCCGGCACCGACTTTCCGCCGATCATCGAAGGATTGGCGCAAGCCGAAGCGTCCGGCGTGGCGTTGCCGCAAGCGCTGATCATGCCCCACGAGCATGCTGCCATGGGCATGGCGCATGGCTATACGCTGGCGACCGGCAAGGCGCAGGCGGTGATGCTGCACACCAATGTTGGACTGGCCAACGGGGCGATCGGCGCGATCAACGCGGCGACCGATCAGATCCCGATGTTTTTGATGTCCGGGCGCACGCCGGTCACTGAGAAGGATCGCTTTGGCGCGCGCACGGTACCGATCGGCTGGGGTCAGGAAATGCGCGACCAGAGCGCGCTGGTGCGCGAAGCCTGCAAGTGGGACTATGAATTGCGCTTTCCCGAACAGGTGGCTGACCTCTTGGACCGGGCCAATGCAATCGCCAATTCCACACCCAAGGGGCCGGTTTATCTGAGCCTGCCGCGTGAAGTGCTGTGCGAGCCGTGCCCGGCGGACCGCCTGGCGCGCCCGCCGGGTATGGCGCCGACGATTGCCGCGCCGGACCCTGACTTGATTGCCGGGGCTGCGGCCCTCATTGCCAATGCCAAACGGCCAGTGATTTTTGCCCAGCGCGGTGCTGGCTCGGCGGACGGCTTTGCGGCGCTCTCCAAGTTTGCCGAAGACTGGGCGATACCGGTCTGCCATTGGTGGGCGGTGGCGCTGGCGGTGGCGAGCGATCATCCGGCCCAAGTCGGGTCCGATCCGGAACCGTGGTTGTCGGAAGCCGATGTGATTTTGGTGATCGATGCGCTGGCGCCATGGTCGCCGGACGTTCACCAGCCGCATCCGGACGCCAAGATCGTTCAACTTGGGCCAGACCCGCTTTTTTCGCGCGTTCCGGTGCGAAATTTTCGCTCCGATATTTCGATTGCCACCGAAACAACGGCGGGAATTGCGGCACTGGCAGCGGCAATGGAGCCGCAACTTGCCGACAACAGGATGCAAATCGATGCGCGGCGCGTGAAACTCAATGAGCGGATCGGCGATATCCGCGCTGGCCACCGCGCCGCCGCTGAAGCCGGGCCGATGATGACCAAGGCCTATGTGTCGCGCTGCCTGTCCGATGCGATTTCCGGCCTTGATGCGACCGTGCTTTCGGAATTGGGCTGCCCGCTCGATCAGCTTGATCTGAAAACCCATGGTTCGTGGCGGCAGGAACCCCATTCGGGCGGCCTGGGCTGGTCGTTCCCCTGCGCGATGGGCATGCAGCTTGCCGACCGGGAACGGTTGATTATCGCGACGATGGGCGATGGATCGTATATCTTCTCCAACCCTGTTGCCTGCCATCAGGTTGCCGAGGCACTGGAACTGCCGGTGCTGCTGCTGGTGCTCAACAACCAGGGTTATGGTGCGGTGAGCCACTCGGTGCTCGGCATGTATCCCGATGGCCATGCGGCGAAAACCAATCGCGTGCCGCTGACCGGCCTGCGGCCCAGCCCGGATTTCACCAAGGTGGCAGCGGCCAGCCGGGCCTATGCGCTGCCGGTCGACAAAGCCGAAGATCTGCCCGGCGCGCTGAGAGCGGCCATTCGCCGGATACGCGAACGCAAACGGCTGGTTCTTATGGAAATCGCCATCGCCTGAACTCAGGCATATTACCCGCGCCTGTCGGCTTTCCTGCAATTCATTACACCGCCCCGAACATCATTGGGGCTTGCCTTTCCTTGGCTGGCGATGGCAGCTTGTCGCCAGATTGCCGCCGCGTGGCTGGGCAGGGCCGGATTGGCCGGTGCAATTTCGGCAACTGCAAAGCGCGGTGAAATTGCGACAAGAATACGATGCCGGCAAAGCGCATCGCCATCAGGGAGAATGACATGACGTTCAAATCGCTATTATTGGGTGCTCTTGCAGCGGGCGCGGCCGTGCTCGCGGGAACGGCGGCCAATGCCCAGGAATACACCTTCAAACTGCATCATCTGTTGTCGGCCAAAGCGCCGGCCCACACCAAGATGCTGGCGCCATGGGCCAAGGCGGTTGAGGAAAATTCCGGCGGCAAGGTCAAGATTGAAATCTATCCCGCCATGTCACTGGGCGGCATTCCGCCGGAACTGATCCAGCAGGCCCGTGACGGCGTCGTCGATATCGTGTGGACCGTGAACGGCTATACGCCGGGTCTGTTTCCGCGCACCGAAGTGATGGAATTGCCGTTTGTCTATATCAACGATCCCAAGGCGGCCAATCTGGCGCTTTACGACATGTTCGAGAGCGACCTGAAGGACGAATACAAGGGCGTGGAAGTGATGTTCCTGCACGTCCATGCGGGTCAGGGGATCCACACGGTCGACAAGCTGGTGCGCAAGCCGTCGGACTTTAAGGGCATGAAAATGCGCATACCCACCCGCACCGGCGCGTGGGTGATCGAGGCGTTGGGTGCAGCGCCTGTCGGCATGCCGGTTCCCGAACTGCCGCAGGCCTTGTCCAAAAAGGTTGTCGACGGGGCGCTTATCCCTTGGGAAATCATCGCGCCGCTGAAAATTCAGGAACAGACCAAATATCAAATCGAAGGCGCCAACAAGGCACGGCTGGGCACAACCACGTTCCAGGTTTCCATGAACAAGGCGCGCTGGGACGGGCTGCCGGCCGACATTCAAAAAGCCTTCAAGGATGCCTCCGGCCGCGACTGGTGGGGCCAGGTCGGCGATATCTGGCGGGCCTCCGATGACGGTGGCATCATGGTCGCGACCGGTGCCGGCAATGAACATATCACGCTGACGGACGCCGAAACCGAGGCTTTCCGCAAAACCCTTGAGCCGGTAGTGGGCCGCTGGGTGGACGAGGTTGCCAGCAAAGGTATCGACGGCGACGCGCTGGTGGCCAAGGCACGGGAACTGATCGCCAAAAACGCCTCCAACTGAGGCATGGCATCCAGGGACGCCACAGTGCGGGCGGGGCCTTCGGGTCTCGCCCGCTCTGTTATCCGGGGCTGGGCGCTGGCCGGCGGCGTGGTGCTGTTGCTGATTGTCCTGATGAATGTCGTCTCGGTCCTGGGATCAGCGCTGATCGGCAGGCCGTTTCCCGGCGACTTTGAAATGACCGAAATCGGCATAGCGATCGCGGCATTTTCCTTCCTGCCTTACTGCCAGATCACTGATTCCAATGTCACCGCTGACATATTTACGTCTAAGGCCTCGCCGCGCTGGATTGCCCTATTCTCGCTCGTCGCATCGTTGGTGGCGCTCAGCTTTGGCGCCTTGTTGCTGTGGCGCATGTGGTACGGGCTTCTGGATCAAAAATCCTATGGCTACGAGACGACGATCCTGCAATTTCCGCAATGGATCGCCTTTATCCCGATCCTGATCTCACTGGCGCTGCTTGTGCTGGCTTCGCTGATCACGCTGCGGGAATCCGCTGCATCAATCAAATCGGGGAACCTGAACTGACGATGGCTGACGCGCTTTTCATCGGTTTTGGCGGCCTGGCGGTGCTGGTCATTCTCATCGCGCTCAGAATGCCGATCGCCTATGCGATGATCCTGGTTGGCGGCATCGGCGTGACGTTATTGAATGGCCCGGCGATCTTCATGAGCCAGCTCAAGACATTGGCCTACGGGCGGTTCTCGATCTACGATCTGTCGGTCGTGCCGATGTTCATCCTGATGGGCAATATCTCGACCAAGGCCGGCCTCAGTCAGGACCTGTTTCGGGCGGCCAATGCGTGGCTTGGGTGGCTGCGCGGCGGCGTGGCGATGTCGGCGATTGCCGCCTGTGCCGGCTTCGGCTCGGTGTGCGGTTCGTCGCTGGCCACCGCCTCGACCATGGGCCAGGTCGCCCTGCCGGAATTGCGGCGTTACAATTATTCCGGATCGCTGGCCACTGGCACGCTGGCTGCCGGCGGCGTGCTCGGCATCCTCATTCCGCCATCGATCGTTCTGGTGATCTACGCCATTATCGTGGAAGCCAATATCGTTACCATGTTCATGGCGGCACTGATCCCGGGCCTGATCGCCGTCATCTTCTTCATTCTGACAATTGCCATCGTCGTGATGGTGTGGCCGAATTCGGGACCGAAAGGCGAAGCGGCAAGCAGGCAGGAATTCCTGTCCGCAACGCTGCGTATGGTGCCGGTGCTGGGGATTTTCGGGCTGGTGATCGGCGGCATTTATTTCGGCTTTTTCAATCCAACCCCGGCAGCGGCAATCGGCGTGGCTCTGGTCTGGATATACGGGGCGGCGCGCCGGCTCGTCGGCATCAAGGCCATCACCGACGCGCTGCTGGACACCGCCAAGACCACCGGCATGATTTACCTGATCCTGCTTGGCGCGGAGATGCTGAAAATCTTCATGTCGCGGGGCGGCGTGCCCCAGGCGATGGCCGAGTGGATGGCCAATTCAGGCCTGGCGCCGATGACCATCCTGATCCTGCTTCTGGTGTCGCTGATCCTGCTCGGCTGCCTGATGGACAGCCTGTCGATGATCTTGCTGGCGATCCCGTTTTTCTGGCCAGTGCTGGTGGAAATCAATGGTGGCGACTATGTCAACGCCGCCGACGCCGGCTTTGGCATGACCTCTGAGGACCTGAAGATCTGGTTCGGCATTCTGGCGCTGATCGTGGTGGAACTGGGCCTGATCACGCCACCGGTGGGCATGAATGTGTTCGTGATCAGCGCGCTGGCCCGCGATGTGCCAATGCGCGACACATTTGTTGGCGTGGCACCGTTTTTCGGCGCGGAAATGGTCCGGGTGGTGATCCTTCTGGCTTTCCCGGCGATCACCTTGTGGCTGCCGCGGCTGCTATCGGGTTAGAGCGAGCGCGCTGGCAAGCGCATCAAAAACCGCCGCCTCGTCAAATTCCGGCCAGCGGGCGACAATGTGCTGATCCGGGCGGGTCAGATAAACCGCCGTCTGTCCATCGTCGCAGTAGCGCGCACGCACAAGGCCGTTGGCATCATCATCATCGCTAATTATCAGCGTTTGCACCGGGATCCCGTCGATTTTTTCCATTGCCGGTACCGCGCAGCCGATCGCCATGACGGTGAAAGCGCCGCCCAGCCGATCCAGCAACCAGCCATCGGCAAGGGGCGCATCGCTTGCCGGCGCGCCGGGCCGGGTTAGCGCCGGCGCACCGGGCAAATTGTCCGCACCGTTGAGCGGCGAGCCATCATGGATACACGGTACCGAAAGGCGGCCGGAATTGATCAGCGGCCCGGCGAATTCGGTCCGCTCGGCCAGATCCAGCACGGCATCGCGAAAGGCGCGGCTGATCTCGGATTTCGGTGAGATGAAATCGGTGGAGCGGGTCGAGGCGAGGATGTTTTCGTCCGCCGCCTGCTGGCGCTCAACGGCGTAGGTATCGAGCAGCGCCCCGGGCGCCAGGCCCTGGCGCACCAGATCGAGTTTCCAGGCGAGATTTTCGGCGTCCTGAATGCCGGAATTGGCGCCGCGTGCGCCGAATGGCGAGACCTGATGGGCGCTGTCGCCGGCAAACAGTACGCGGCCATGGCAGAACATTTCCATGCGCCGGCACTGGAATGTGTAGACCGACACCCATTCCAGTTCGAAATCGACATCAGGGCCGAGCGCTTCACGTAGCCGGGGAATGACATTTTCGCGGCGGGTTTCGCGCGCCTTGTCGATGCCCTGGCCCAGTTGCAGATCGATGCGCCAGGTGTTGTCGGGCTGGCGATGCATCAGCGCCGATTGGCCCGGATTGAAGGGCGGGTCGAACCAGAACCGGCGTTCGGTCGGCAGGTCGATGTCGACGGAAACATCGGCGATCAGAAAATTGTCTTCAAACACCCGGCCGGCAAAGCCCAGGCCAAGCATGGTCCGGGTCGGCGAATTGGCGCCGTCGCAGGCGATCAGCCAGTCGGCCTCCAGATCATATTTTCCATCCGGGGTCTCGACCTCGAGCGCCACATGGTCGCCGGCTGGCTTGATGCCGACCAACTTATGGCAGCCGCGAATTTCGACCGGATGGCCCTGTGCTCGCAGCGTGCCCAGATGCTCGACCAGAAATTGCTCCAGATAATATTGCTGGAGATTGACGAAGGCCGACCGCCGGTGGCCCGCCTCGGGCAACAGATCAAAGCGGAACACTTCGCGGTCGTGGAATAGCACCTTGCCGGTGCCCCAGGTGACGCCGCGATCGACACAGCGCGTCCCACAGCCCAGCCGGTCGAGGATTTCCAGCGCCCGCTTGGAAATGCACACGGCGCGGCTACCAAAACTGACCTTGTCATTATCGTCGAGAACGATCGCCGGGATGTTTTTCAGGGCAAGGTCGGCGGCTAATGTCAGCCCGATCGGGCCGGCACCGATGATGATCACCGGATGGCGCACCGGCGTTACCGCGTCCTGATCGGCGGATCGCTTGTACGGATAGAGCGGCGTTTCGAATATCTTGTTCAATATCAGTGCCTTAATCGACGTACTCTAATCCTTAAACTCAGGCTTGCGTTTTTCGTGAAATGCCGCGACGCCCTCGCGCAGCCCGTCGGTTGCGGCGATCATCCGGCCCGATAAGACATCCAGCGCCGTATCGGCGGATTCCCCTTCGGTGATCGCCAGCATTGCCTTGACCGACGCGCTCGCCACCCTGCCGCGCCCGGCGATGGTGGCGGCATAGGTGCGGGCGGCGTCGATGCCTTGCCCCTGCCCCACCACATGGTCAACCAGACCGGCGGCACAGGCATCGGCAGCGTTCAGTATTTCACCGCCCAGCGCCAGGCGGCGGACAATCTGAAGACCGAAACGGCGCGCCAGCCGCCGGGTGCCCGACCAGCCCGGCACCATGCCCAGGCTTGCTTCCGGCAGGCCGAGTTTTGCCGGTTCCTCGGCAATGCGGAAATCGCAGCAGGCCGCCAGTTCCAGCCCGCCACCCAGAGCATTGCCATTGAGGACCGCGATGGTTGGCGGACGCAGTGCGCCTAGCCGGTCGAAGCTGCGGTGGCCGCGGCGAATCCACAGTTCGGCGAAGGCTTCGGCATCCATGTCGGACCAGGCGGTGATATCGCCGCCGGCGCAAAACGCCTGTCCAGAGCCGGTGAGGATCACCGAGCGCAGGCTCCGATCCTGCTCAACAGCATCAAATGCCCGATCGAGGCCGTCGAGCATCGCCAGATCGATGGCGTTGCGCTTGTCCGGCCGGTTGAGGGTAATGGTGGCCAGCGACCCGCTTATATCGAGAATTACGCGATTACTGGCTGCATCCGCACCGGTTGAATCTGGATTTGTCATCGTCTCTCGCCTTCCCACGCGCCGTGCCCGACAGCTGAGCCATTCTTGCCTTTTGCGAATGGCGATGTCGATACCGGCACGAACTTGACGGCGGGCTTGCCGGCGGCTCGCAAAGGCGGCAAAAGCGCACGATGAATGCAAACTTTTATGACCAACTCGTGGGCACGCCGGCTGTTCCCGCCAAGGTCTTTCTGACGGAAGCCGACGGGAAGACGCTGACATTCGCGCAACTGGAACGGCGGACTGCACAATTGGCCAACGCACTGGTCGGCGCCCGTTCAGCCGGCGGCCTTGGCGCCCGGCCCGGCGAGCGAATTGCCATGCAGGTTGCCAAAAGCCCGCAGGCGCTCCTGCTATATCTGGCCGCGATGCGTGCCGGGCTGGTGCTGGTGCCGCTCAACACCGGCTACCGGGCCGGCGAACTGGATTATTTTTTCGGCGATGCCGAACCGGTCCTTATCGTCTGCGATCCGGCTGCGAAAATAGAAATCGCGAATCTTTCCAATGCGGCAGACACGCAGATTGTGACACTGGACGAAGACGGTGCCGGTTCGCTGGCCGATCTGGCAACGGCCGGCGATGCGGCCTTTCAGACCGTCACGTCCCTGGCGGATGATCTGGCCTGCATCCTCTATACTTCCGGCACGACCGGGCGGTCCAAGGGTGCGATGATCACCCACGGCAATCTGGTTTCCAACGCCAGGGCGCTGGTCGAGACCTGGGGCATCACGGCGGATGATGTGCTGATCCACGCGCTGCCGATCTTCCACGTCCACGGCCTGTTCGTGGCGATCAACACGATGCTGGCTGCAGGCGCAACGATGTTGTGGCACGCCCGGTTCGATGCGGATGCGGTGATCGCCGACATGGCACGGGCGACGATGCTGATGGGGGTGCCGACCTTCTATACGCGGCTTCTTGGCTGCGATGCCCTTTCCCACGATGCAGCAAGCGCCATGCGGCTGTTTATCGCCGGGTCGGCGCCGCTGCTACCCCAGACATTTGCTGACTTTGAAACGAGGACCGGGCATCGGGTTCTGGAGCGCTACGGCATGACGGAAACCGGCATGAGCACGTCCAATCCGCTCCATGGGCAACGGCGGCCCGGTTGCATCGGCCTGCCGCTGCCCGGCGTTGCGGCGCGGATTGCGACAGCCGATGGAACGCCGGTTCCGGCCGGGGAAACCGGTGTGCTGGAGGTACGCGGCGCCAATGTATTTGCGGGCTATTGGCGGATGCCGGACAAGACAGAATCAGAATTTCGCGACGACGGCTTTTTCATCACCGGCGATCTGGCGACGATGGACGGGGATGGCTATATTTCGATCAATGGCCGGGCCCGTGACATGATCATTTCCGGCGGATTTAATGTTTATCCGCGCGAAATCGAACAGGTGATCGACGGCTTTTCCGGCGTTGCGGAATCGGCCGTGTTCGGCGTTGCGCATCCGGATCTGGGTGAAGGAGTTGTCGCCGCGATCGTGTGCGAGAATGGAACCGCCGCGCTGGAAGAAACCGCGCTTATCGCGCAAATTCGCGACCGGCTTGCCGGATTCAAAACGCCGAAACGCATCTTCGCGATTGGGCAATTACCACGCAATGTCATGGGCAAGGTGCAAAAATCCGAATTACGGGATATCTACAGCCAGACTTTTAGCCAATCCCCGTCCGGCAACGGCTCCCGATAGATCCGGCCAATCCATAACAAGCCGCCCATGCCAAACCATAACAAGGCGCTCATACCAGCCGCGTCGATCGGAGGAAGAATGCATATTGTCCGCTACTATCACGCCGGGTCGGGCCAGACTTTAATCGGCCTGATGGGCGAAGACGGCGTTACGCCAATTGCCGGGGTGGCCAGCATTGCCGAACTGATGGCAATGCCGCTGCCTGATATTCGCGCGCTGTGCGAAAGCGCCGGGGGCACCCGGATCGCGGCTGCCGATGTGCAACTGCTGCCGCCGGTCGATGGCCGGATGGATGTGTGGGCGGCGGGTGTCACCTACAAAAGCTCGCAGATTGAACGTATCAGGGAGAGCGAGCGGGCGGCGTCGGCCTACGAGCAGGTCTATGACGCGGAGCGGCCGGAAATTTTCTTCAAGTCAACCGCCTGGCGTGTGGTTGGCGATGGCGAACCGGTACAGGCGCGCGATGATTCGGCCATCGATGTGCCGGAGCCGGAACTGGCGCTGCTCATAAACCAGCACGGTGAGATTACCGGCTACACGATCTGCAATGATGTCTCCAGCCGGTCGATCGAAGGCGAAAATCCACTCTACCTGCCGCAAGCCAAGGTGTTTGCCGGTGGCTGCGCTGTGGCGCCGCTGGTCCGGCCGGTGTGGGAGATCGCCGATCCGTATGATCTGGCCATCGCCATGACCATTCGCCGCGATGGTACCGACGCCTGGCACGGTGAGGCCAATACCGGGCAACTGCATCGCAAGCTCGATGATCTGGTTGGCTACCTGTTCCACGCCGATTATTTCCCCGACGGCGCGCTGCTTTCGACCGGCACCTGTGTCGTGCCGGAATTGCCATTTTCGCTGCAAACGGGTGATGAAATCGTCATTGCCATCGATCAGGTAGGCTCGCTGACCAACACGGTCATTCGCGGCAAGGGCGGATTTTCGTGGCTGGTGGAAGCGGACGGCAATCCGGCGGCGCGACCGGGAGCGTGAAGCGATCCTCGCCGACAACCCAAAAGTGAAATCTAGCGCACCGTCTCCTTGAGGTCCGATACGAACGCGGCAAATTCGTTGGCCTGAATGGTGGCGGCGCGCACCAGAGAGTCAAAATGCTGGCTGAAGATGCGAATGTGACTGACCGAATTGAACGTCAGGTAGCCCTGGCCCAGATAAAGTACGGCGCGCTTGGGACCAAAGACCTGAAATGGCGCTGAATAGTGCCGCATGGCGTCGAACAGGAAGACCCGCAGGGCCGGATACAGGCGCTCGCTGAGTTCGGTCATCCGGTCCAATTGGGCGCGGCGGTCGGCGGCACTTAACCCCGCCCATATATCGTGGCCGGCGGCAAAGCCTTCCAGTATCTGCCGCGACAACGCCACTTCGATATCAGTGTCGGGCTGGAACATATAGTCGAGTTTGGCTTCGGCATCGGAAATCGCCTGCTGCGTCGTGCGTTCGGCCGACGTGCCATATTCGTGGCGCAGGACAGATTCGGTCTTCAGCACATCGGGCAGGTTGGATGGCACATAACGGATCTTGTAGCCGATGGCCTCGCGGTACCACTGCATCAGATTATCATCGGCGGGATGACGCGGCGCGTCGGTGCGGCGCACTACCTGTTCGAGCAGTGTCGCGGCGGTGCCGCTCTGGTTCGACAAGCCAACCAGCCAGTCGGTGGACACACCGAGCGCGTCGGCGATTTCGGCCAGCACATGGCCGTTGGGCAGCCGTGGCTCGGCGGCTGACAACAATTGTGAAACCGTCGAGCGGTCAACACCGGCACTGCCGGCCAGGGCAGAGCGGGAGGTATTTATCTCCGCCATCGCTTCGGCAAGGCGCTGGCGGAAAAGGGCGGCGCGTTCATTCTTTCGCATCGACTTGGAATATCAACAATTGAGAATAAAATCCACTGATTGGATTATATCGAACAAACTATCCCGTTGAATATGCTGCATTGGCGGTTTGCAAGGTTTCGCCCCATGGGCTAAGCCCAATTGTCCCTCTCTGCCATTTGTGAACCGTACAGGCCCTATGTCACACCGCGACACGCCGCTTCTCGACAAAGTCAATATTCCCGCCGATCTCAGGGCGTTACCGGAATCCGACCTTCCGGCGCTGGCCGATGAGTTGCGGGGGGAAATGATCGATGCGGTTTCGGTCACCGGCGGCCATCTTGGCGCCGGCCTTGGCGTTGTTGAACTGACCGTGGCGCTGCATCATGTGTTCAACACGCCGGACGACCGGCTGATCTTCGATGTCGGCCACCAGTGCTATCCGCACAAGATTCTGACAGGCCGGCGCGACCGCATCCGTACCCTGCGCCAGGGTGGCGGCCTGTCGGGTTTCACCAAGCGGACAGAGTCTGAATTCGATCCGTTTGGCGCGGCCCATTCCTCGACGTCGATCTCGGCCGGGCTTGGCATGGCGGTGGCGCGCGATCTGCGCGGCGGCGACAATAATGTCATCTGCGTCATTGGCGATGGGGCGATGTCGGCAGGCATGGCCTATGAGGCGATGAACAATGCCGGCGCGATGAACTCCCGGTTGATCATCATTCTCAACGACAATGACATGTCGATCGCGCCGCCGACGGGTGCGATGAGCGCCTATCTGGCCCGCCTGGTATCGGGCCGAGCCTATCTGTCGTTGCGCGAAGTGGGCAAGCAACTGGCCAAGCGGCTGCCGAAATTTTTCGAGACCAAGGCCAAGCGGACTGAAGAATATGCGCGCGGGTTCTGGACCGGTGGCACACTGTTTGAGGAACTGGGCTGTTATTATGTCGGGCCGGTTGACGGGCACAATCTGGACCATCTTTTGCCGGTCCTGAAAAATGCCCGCGATGCCGAAGGCCACGGACCGATCCTGCTGCATGTCATTACCCAAAAAGGCAAGGGCTATGCCCCGGCGGAAGCCTCCAGCGACAAATATCACGGGGTCAGCAAATTCAATGTGGTGACCGGCGAACAGGCCAAGGGCGCCGCTGCAGCCGCGCCGTCCTACACCAAGGTCTTTGCCAACAGCCTGTTGACAGAGGCCAGCCATGACGAGCGGATCGTGGCAATAACCGCCGCCATGCCCGGTGGCACCGGCCTTGACCGGTTCGCCGAAACCTATCCGGACCGGATGTTCGATGTCGGCATCGCCGAACAGCACGGGGTGACATTTGCCGCGGGCCTGGCCTCGGAAGGTCTTCGCCCGTTCGCCGCGATCTATTCGACCTTCCTGCAGCGCGCCTATGACCAGGTGGTGCATGATGTCGCCATCCAGAACCTGCCGGTGCGCTTTGCCATCGACCGGGCCGGGCTGGTCGGCGCCGACGGCCCGACCCATGCTGGCGCCTTCGATCTGGCCTACCTTTGCTGCCTGCCCAACTTCACCGTGATGGCGGCATCGGACGCGGCCGAACTGTGCCACATGGTGCGCACGGCGGCCGAATTTGACGCCGGTCCGATCGCCTTTCGTTATCCGCGCGGCGAGGGTCGCGGTATCGCCCTTCCCGAACGCGGCGACGTGCTGGAGATCGGCAAGGGCAGGATCCTGCAAGAGGGCACGAAGATCGCGCTGCTGTCGATCGGCGGCCGGCTGGGCGAAACGCTGGCGGCAGCGCACCAACTGGAGCGCGCCGGCCTGTCGACCACCGTTGCCGATGCGCGCTTTGCCAAACCGCTGGATGTGGACCTGATCGGCCGGCTTGCCGATGGCCACGAGGCGCTGATTACCATCGAGGAAGGTTCGACCGGCGGCTTTGGCGCGATGGTGCTGCACGCGCTTGCGGCCAGCGGGCGGCTGGACAAGGGATTGCGGGTGCGCACGTTGACGCTGCCGGACCGGTTTATCGAACATGACAGCCCGGAACGGATGTATCAGGCGGCAGGGCTTGATGCCGAGGCGATCGCCGCCGCGGCGATGAAAGCGCTTGGATTAAGCGGCCCTGGACAAACCGATCTGGGCGAGGCGGCGGTGAGCGGAACAGGCTCGACAATTGGACAGCGGGCCTGAGCGGCCCTTCCGCCTGTTTTTTGCACCAGTCGTTGCGCATCATGTGTCGTGCAAAAACCAGTGGGCGGCGTTTGCAGAATTATCCCGGCCGCACCAATTGAATTAGACTCCGGTAACAATCCCAACTGCCCGACGTGAGGCACTGACATGCTGGCTTCGCTTGGCGCCGTCTCGACCTTGTTGATCAGTGTCATGCTGGTCATGACCGGACTGGGCATGCAGTACGCCGCCCTGCCCCTGCGCTCGCAGATCGAGGGCTTTTCCGGCACCGAAATCGGCGCGGCGGCCTCGGCCTATTCGGTCGGTCTGGTGATTGGCTGCCTGGCGTGCCCCTACGGTATTTTGCGGGCCGGTCATATCCGGGCCTTTGCGGCATTCATCTCGGTCGCCTCGGCGGTGACGCTGTTGCACATCATCGTCGTCGATCCGTGGGCGTGGGCGCTGTTTCGGATGCTGTCAGGTTTTTGCATTGCCGGATTTTACCTGTGCATCGAAAGCTGGCTGAACGACCGGGCAACCAACGACATGCGCGGCTTTGTGCTGTCGGCCTATGTGGTGGTGTTGTCGGTTGGCGTCATTTTGGGTCAGGTCGCCGTGGCGCTGGGCGATGTCACGACATTCTTGCTGTTTGCGATCGCCTCGATCATCGTGTCGCTGGCCGTGGTGCCGCTGTCGATGACCAGGTCGGCGCAGCCGGCGCCGATTACGCTCGTGCGCTTGCGGCCAAAACGGCTTTACCAAAATTCACCGGCGGCGTTCATATCGATTTTTCTGGTCGGGGTGTCGACCGGATCGGTCCTCACCCTGTCGCCGATCTATGCCACGGCAACTGGCCATTCGGTGCAGTTTGCGGCGCTGTTTTCCGCATCGGTGTTTGCCGGCGGGGCGCTGTTTCAATGGCCGCTCGGCCGCGCCTCGGATCTCACCGACCGGCGGAAACTGCTTGCGGCCAGCGCGCTGGGAGCGATTGTTGCCGGTTTTGCACTGACCCGGCTGGGCGGATACAGCCCGTACCTGCTGCTGGGCATGGCGGCGCTGCTGGGCGGTTTCACCCAGCCCGGCTACGCCATTGCCGGGGCGCACGCCTACGACCATGCCGAGCCGGAAGACTATGTGGAAACCTCATCGGGCCTTTTGATCATGTATGCGATCGGCGCGGCGGTCGGGCCGATTATTGCCGCGACCGCCATGGAAAAGGTCGGACCGAATGCGCTGATCTATTTCATCGCCGCAGTACAGGCGGCCATGGTGATTTATCTGATAACCCGCATGCGCATCCGCCCCAGCCTTGCCCCGGAGCGCAAGGAGGATTTCGACCTCGGCTCCAGCACGCCGGTTGTCGCCATGGGCATTGAGGACCCCTGGGAGCAGGATGAGGAAATTCTGGTGCCGGCCGAGTATGAGGAACGCCAGGAGAGCGAAGAGGCGGATGCCGCCGAAACCGATGCCAACGGCCCCGGCCAAGACACCGATACGCCGCCCCGGCCTGACAGAGGGTGAGGTCGTGAGTTCTATTCTCCCCGGAGTCACCATATTTATCTAATAAAAACAATAAATTGCATCCGAATCAGCTTCCGGTGCGGCGGCTTCATTTCGCCTGGGGGAGCGAGTGGGGGAGCAGCACACCGATTTTCTGCGCGCAAAAACCAAATCTGGACACCTCCGGAAACGGTATTTTTGGGGTGAATGTCGATCACTGACGGTTTCGGGCCAAGATGCCAGCCGCCAGATCGGTGGTTTGTTGGTGATTTTGGCAACGTTTGCCGCCCGGGCAGCCGTGACCATCGCGGCTACCGCCAGCCCAAGTAGTGCACCGAGCAAAATTGAAACCATAACAGCCTCTCCCCCTAGGCCGCATCGCGAGCAAGGTATCAGGTGTCACCGGACCGTCAAAGGATATTGCCCTTTACAAGATCGCCGACCGACTGCGCAGGACCATGGTGTTCGCGCCGCGCCTTCGACGGTCTGGCACTTTTTCGACAAGCGCGACATCACATACAAAAAAAGACGGCCCATGCGAGCGAGCAACAGCGTGGCGATGTGAAGGCGGCGCGGCAAGCCTGGTTTGATGGCCAGCTTGATCTTGATCCTGCTCGCCTCGTGTTCGCGGAATTTTACTCCGCGAACGTCAGATCATCCGACCATTTCCATGGTGCAGTTTGCCTCCGGGATTCACACGCGTCGCAGTTTTGGGTGGGCGATGGAGCAGACCTTGAAAATGCCCGGATTTACTACCTGTACCGAACTCTAGCCGATCGGGACAATATTGTGCGGTCCACTGTTCGCAACCCTGTTGACAGGCAACTAAAGCCGTGGATCGACGGGCACGCTTTCCAGAGCAAGAACGCCGAGCGCACATTCATGAACTTTGGCGAGCGGCTGACGCTCGACAAACCGATGAAGGCCCTCCATCCCTAGCCGAAACTCACGGTCAGCCATGGAAAATTTACGTCCTAGACCGCGTTCACGAAGGCGCTCGATGTTTTCAGGCATGTCGTAGTCTGGCCCGTATATGATCCTCAGATATTCACGGCCGCGAACTTTCATGGCGGGTTGAATGAGCCCCTTTTTTGTTTGAACCACGAAACTTGTCGGCTTCACTACAAGTCCTTCGCCGCCCGCAGCTGTGTGGTCCAGCCACCAATCGATGACCGCGCTGCGGTCGGCTTCGTCGCTGGCGTTCAATCGACGCCACCGCGTGGTTTGCAGGATAGGATCGGCTTCACTTAGTCGGGCAATTGTCTCCATGTGCCATGTGTGCGGCTGATCGACAAAGACTTTTCCCTCGCAAGCAAGGACATGGAACGGAGCGATCCGATAATCGCCGACCGACTCTACCTGCCAGCAGTAGCCGTCAATCGTTCTGCCCATGCGGATCGCATTTTCACGCTTAGTCGCTGCGGCAGAGCGCAGGTTTTCCAGGCTTTCCAAGTGGGTCGATTGATCGAGAATATCAATCAGCGCGCCGGCAGATGCCTTGGCGGCATTAACTGTCGGCTGATACTGGTTTTGTATGAGGTCCTGGGCCTTGGCCGACCAAGGCATCAATTCCGCATCTTGCAAGACCCAATCGGTCGACAAATCTTGCCACAATCCGGATGCTGTCATTGCCTCGCCAATGCGAGCGACAATCTCAGCTTCGATATTCTCATTTTTGAAGAACGGCCGACCGGTTCGGGTATAAATTACGCCAGCCTTGCCATCTTCAACCCCAAAGCGAGTGCTTGCTGCTTCAGCATTTCGGGTGACCAGAATCACAGCGCGCGACCCCATATGCTTTTCTTCTGCGACCAGGTCGGTCACGCCTCGCCCCGCATAATGGTCCAGCGCCTGGTTCGGATGCTCCAGGAATGGACCGTCCGGTGCGGTTGGACATGCGGCCATTGTCGGCGGGAGATAAATCAGCCATCGCGGATCGATGGCGAACCGGCTCATAACTTCAAGTGCGGCAAGGTTATTCTCTTCTGGAATTAGAATTGTGCGGCCAAAACGAGTTTCGATCCGCCGCTTGGTTGCATAGTCATCGAAATAAAGCAGTTGGTCATGATCTTGCTGTGCAGTGCGGCGCGTTGACGAATCAAGCGGCTTAGCCGGCTCTGCATATTGGCGCAGCGCCGGAACCGATATTGTCTCCCGCTCCGGCCAGCGAAGTGCCGACAGTTTGCCGCCGAATACGCAGCCGGTATCGATGCACATCGTGTTGTTAAGCCATTCCGCCTCCGGCACCGGTGTGTGGCCGTAGATAACATCACACTTGCCACGGTAGTCGCGTGCCCATTCCAGCCGGACGGGCAGCCCGAATTCATCAATCTCACCGGTGGTATCCCCGAACATCGCAAAGGTCCGAACGGCGCCGGATCCCCGTCCATGCATCTCCTCCTTCAATCCAGCATGCGCAACAGTAAGGCCACCGCCGGCGAGCCATGAATGGGATCGGAGATCATAAATGAACTCAGAAACCTGTTTGCGGAAATTTTCGGAGGTTTGTTCTAGTTCTGCGACTGTGAGATCCAAGCCGTGGTTCAACTGGACTTTGCGCCCTTTGAGCCATTTGTTCAGTTTGAAATCGTGATTGCCGACGATACAGCGGCCGGAGCCCTCCGCGCACATGCCCATTATCAGCCGCAGACAATCGATATTCCTCGGGCCTCGATCAGTAATGTCGCCAACGAAGAAGGCGATACGCCCTTGTGGATGGCGCGCGCTGATCAAGTCCTCCGAACCGATTTCGAAGGGGTCTATTTCGCATCCTAGTTGCGCCAATAATGTTGCGAGTTCATCGAAGCAGCCATGGATATCTCCGATAATATCGAATGGTCCTTGATCGGCACGCCGATCAGTCCAGAGAGGTTCACGCGTGATCTCAAGCGTATCCACCTCGTCTGGCGTCCGCATCACATGGACCTTCCGGAATCCTTCCTTTTGCAATCCCCGCAGGCCGCGCCGAAGCGCCCGGGAGTGGTTCCGTGCAACGTGTGGGCCAAATTCGCGGTTGGGGCGCCCTTGGTTGCGCTCGTGACAAATCTTCGGGTCAATATCGAGAACCAATGCGACTGGCAGAGCATGAAATTCTCGTGCGAGCTTGACCAAATGGGCCCGATCCGGACGTTGAACTGACGTCGCATCGATCACCGTCAGCTTACGGCGTTTCAATCGGACACCGGCGGTGTAACGCAGGAGATCAAACGCGTCCGCGGTCGCGTCGTGATAGGTCTCGTCATCAGCGACAATCGCTCGGCATTGATCAGATGATATGATCTCAGTCGGCAGGAAATGCTTGCGCGCGAAGCTCGACTTTCCCGAACCAGTGGGACCAACCAAAACGACAAGCGAAAAATCGGGGATGGCGATCTTCATATCGCTACATCAGCCGATGGTAGCGCAAAGACGGCCATCTGGGATGGGGCGCCGTGGCGCTCATCGATCGGCCCAATCGGCCAATATTTGACCGAATAGCCGTTACGTTCTGCAACGCCGTTGGCCCAGGATTGAAACTCCTCCCGGGTCCATTCAAAGCGGTGATCCGGATGACGAAGCGCGCCTTGCGCCATACCCTCGAACAAGGCGTTGTATTCACGGTTTGGAGTTGTCACGGCAACGGTTTGAGGGCTTGCGTCGGCAAAAAGGGACCGTTCAAGCGCCGAAAGGCGGGGCGGATCAATATGTTCAATCACTTCCACCAGTGTCGCTGCGTCAAATCCTCGCCACCGCCGGTCGGCATAGGTAAGGCTTCCCATTTGGAGTGAAATTCGCTCGCGCAGTGCCTCACTGGCCTGATCAAGGCGCAGTCGCCGCGCTGCGTATTCCAATGTTCGGACTGAAGGATCGACGCCGACAATGCGATCGACGAAACGTTCCTTGATCAGCCGCTGGAGCAATTTCCCCTCGCCGCATCCAAGGTCGATCACCGATTTCACGCGGTGCGCCCGGAGCAACTCCATAACCGCATCAAGTCGCATGTCATGTAAGCGGATTGGCGCTTCCAATTCCGCCTCAGGCTTAGAGGGTTCGATTTCCTCCGCTTGATCTTCTTCGGTTTCGGCAGCGATTCGGGCGAGTGCCACGTTCACTAGACCTCGGCGATGCTTCAGCGCCCGGCGCGTAATCAATTTTTTCGCTGGATGATCGGCGAGCCAGCCCTCGCCCTTCGCCAAAAGCCTGTCGATTTCATCATCGCCGATCCACCAGTGTTTGGCATCATCGAGCACCGGAACAAGCACATAAAGATGGTTGAGAAGGGCGCTCATTCGGACCGTTCCGGCGATCCGCACGTCGTGGATGCCGCGTGCGCAGTCATCGTCATATGTCCTGATCGTCACATCATATCCGAGCGGTTCGAATAGCTCTGCGATGATCTTGACTCCCCCCGATACTGCAACAGGCGTCACCCTTGCTTCCAGGGGCAGCGCCCGGTCGGCTAGTTCTTGCCTTTCCTTTGATTTACCGGCCAGGGTCTGGCTGTAAGACCGGGTAAGTGCCACCGATAGAAACGAATTTGCGATATACGGTCGATCATTCACATACTGATCAAGAAGACCGTCTGAGCCCCTGCCTTTGCCGCGAACCAGCGCGATCGGATCAATGTTGAGATGCAGCAGAGCCGTCGTCTTTTCATCACCAATCTCAGGATAAAAGATTGTGACTTTTCCAGCAGCAGTGGTGCGCTCATGCACGTGATCGGGATGTTTGTGGAGAAGGAATCCCAGGTCGCGCGCTGAATAGTCAGAGCCGGCAGGTGCATTCAATGTGATCTCGATTTGCATCCGGAACTTTCCTGCATCCAAATTTGTTGTCGAAATCTGAAGTCAACGGCATCACCGACGCGGCAAGTATTATTGTGACAACCCCGGCTGCAAGACTAACACCTCTTGGAGATTGGCGCCCGATGAAGGCGGGATATTCAGATACTCACCGTCGCGCCACCGTCTCGTCATGTCATTGTAGTGTCGCGACAGAACGTTTCCCGACTGGCCAGTCGCGATGATAAACTGGCTCTTGTCCAGATCGCTGAAGTCATAGATCGCGCGAAGGCCAGATCCATCAACATGGGCATAGGGCGCTTCATCCCGACGGAACAGTTCGCCGCTGCTCACCGTTCCATCACCACCATCCGAGGGAATCGAGAAATCAGACAACCACCGGACACCGGGGATATGGGTCAGCACCGGATGCCTGAATGTCGCTCGGTGCACATCGCCCCACCGCCAGGTCTCGATGTCTCCGCTGTGGTCGGCGTGTAATTGCTCCAGCGTATCATTCAGCGTTTCGGTTAGCAGTCGATCGCACGACCTCATCCCAGCGGTTGCATTGTCGTCGCACCAATGGGAGTTTTCCCTGAATGCAGAAACCACAAATTGAGGTCCGGGACTGAACACTTCGGTGAGATAGTCCAGGGCCAGGTCTTCACCCAGTTCATCGCTGAGCAGGGTCAGGATCAGAGAGCGCAACCACGCCGCATAAATCAGCGGTTCCGGCCGATCGCGGGCCATTCTGAAGTCCCAATTTTTCAGGAGCGCGATCGCCCGCCGACCGATGACGGTATCCGTTTGGGTTTTGATCAATAACGGCACGAGGTGCCGAGCCGGAACCGACAGAATGTCGAGCTGCATTTCCTTGCTTGCGCCAACGGTTTGGACTGGTTTGGCTTCGAGCAACTCGGTAATCCGCAAAGCTCGAAACGGCAAATTGATGTCAGCGCCGATCAGGTGCGGATAGGATTCGTCCACGATCCGGTTATTGGCATTGACGAGAATGCCCGAGGCCGGATTGCACTCATAAGGCAGATCGGCCGCCGGTATAAATCCTGCCCAATCGTGGCTTCCATCATGACCAGGTGCAATGAGGCGCCCATCGCCGCCCTTTCGGATCGGAATGCGCCCTGCCGAGATCAGGCAGATGTCTCCGTCGACAGACGCAAAGAAGATATTGAGATGGGGCGCAACGAGGAGACGTGCGGCCTTGAGAAATTCCTGAGAATTGGTGGACCGGTTTATCCCGTATAGGGCATCGAGGCTCCGATCATTGGGCGCTAGCGCTGGCGAGGCGAATGCCAAAACCTCGTCTTCTTCAAGCACGCTCGCGGCGTCTTTGTGAACGTCCGAGATCACCGGCCCGTGGCGAGTGTTCCGAACTGTTAGTGAGAGGGTTTCGACGTCCTTGATGCGGATCGTTTCAACGCGGGTTTCAAATTCTCGGGACCCACGGGGCAGGAGATAGCGCCCGGCATTTTCCGGGTCGACTTTCTCTTTGAAGAGATCTTGCACATCGGCGCCGCCATTGGTGATACCGCCAGCCATCTGCCCATTGTGACCAAACGGCATGAAGGGCAGACCCGGCAAAGTTGCGCCGGCACCAGACAGTTCGGGCGTGTCGATTCGTATCAAGTACCAATTGATCGGAGCCTCAAAGCGCAGATGCGGATCATTGGCGAGGATCGGCTTGCCTGTCTTGGTTCTGCTGCCATGGATCAGCCAGCCATTTGATGCGCCGCCGACGAGGAGATCGGACTGATCGAACCAGATTTCAGGAACGGGTGTGAAGCCGTGTGTCGCTGTGTGGATCGAGATTGGTTCACTGAAGTCATTTGGCGGCCAAAGCTCGAATATTCTCTCTGGCGGTAGATCACGCTCTTCCAGTGCAGCAGCGATCCGAGCGCGCAGAAGCTCAATCACCCAATTTCGACCCAGCCGAAGGGCCATGATCTTTTGCACGACAACAGAATCCGCCGGCGACCATGGTTCGGGCTGATATCCCAAGAGGACGAATTCGGGCGGAAGTGCGCCTTGGTGGGTTTTTAGATAGGCGTTGATCCCGGCAGCGTAGGCTTCAAGCGCGATTCGGGTCGGTTCGGATAGATGGTCGACACTCGATTTCGCGGATCGATAGAGTCCCAGCACACGAATGAACTTGTCGGTGTTCAAAGCCGGTTCACCGAGGATCTCGGCGAGGCGACCGGCACCAGCGCGGCGCGCAAACTCCATTTGCCACAGGCGATCCTGAGCATGGGCAAAGCCCAGCCCATAGTAGGCATCGTCTATCGATTGCGCAGAAATATTGGGGATGCCATTTTCGTTCCGGCCAATCGTCACCGTGTTCCGTGGGCTGTTCACGATCACTTCGCCACTGGTCTTGGGAAGCGATGAGCGGAGATAGATGAAGCCGCCTGCCGCGAAGGTCAGCAAGATCGTGAACATCACAAACGATGCCATTGCCGCCACGCGCCGGATCGACCACTTCAGCAGTCTGCGACTTGATCCAGTTGGAGTGATCATGACAGCGCCTCGACGGCCAGCCTGGTCGGGGAGCTTGCGCGAAAATGTTTGGCCGCCTCAATTGTTGCGCGCGCAAAACTGGTTTCAGCATAGGCGATACCGTTTTCATGGCAAAATTCGCGAGTGATGGTTCTGGCGCGGCCGAGCCGCATCGTCGGGATTTGCGGAAACAGGTGGTGCTCGATGTGATTGTTGACGCCACCGAAGATGAAGTCATTCCAGATTGATTGACCGAGGTTGCGCGTCGTGCGGGTGGTCCG
>CAXMRP010000146.1:0-17019 GCA_964196155.1 uncultured Polyangiaceae bacterium | reverse complement strand
GCGCAGATTGATCTGGGCATCAACCGCGTTGAAAGCGCCCTGAAGGAGCTTTATTTCCTGGCCCAGGGCGGCACCGCCGTCGGCACCGGGCTCAACACCAAGCCCGAATTTGCCGAAAAATTCGCCGACCATGTCGCCGTGGTCACCAAGTTGCCGTTCCGCACCGCTGTCAACAAATTCGAGGCGCTGGCGGCCCACGATGCCTATGTCTCGGCCCATGGCGCGCTGAACACGGTTGCAACATCGCTGTTCAAGATCGCCAACGACATCCGGTTTCTGGGCTCCGGCCCGCGCTCGGGACTGGGCGAATTATCGCTGCCGGAAAACGAGCCCGGCTCGTCGATCATGCCGGGCAAGGTCAACCCGACCCAGTGCGAGGCGCTGACCATGGTCTGCGCCAAGGTGTTCGGCAATCAGACTACGATGACGGTGTCGGGCAGTCAGGGGCACTTTGAATTGAACGTCTACAAGCCGGTGATGGCTTACACGATGTTGCAGTCGATCCGCCTGCTGGCCGATGCCTCGAAATCCTTCACCGAGCGCTGCGTCAATGGCATCACCGCCAACCGTGAGCATATCAACGATCTTATGAACCGCTCGCTGATGCTGGTCACGGCGCTGGCGCCCAAGATCGGTTACGACAACGCCACCAAGGTCGCCAAAACCGCCCACAAGAACGGCACGACATTGCGCGAAGAAGCGGTCGGTTTTGGCTTTGTCACAGAAGAAGATTTCGACCAGATCGTCCGGCCGGAAAACATGATCGGCCCGCGTTAAGGCGACGCTATCAGCCAGCACTCATGAAAAAACGCTCGATCCGCATCAACGGCCACGCCACCAGTGTTTCCCTTGAAGATGCGTTCTGGGATGAATTGCGGTCCATGGCTGAAGAGCGCGGCCAAACGGTCCCGGCGCTGATTGCCGAACTGGACCAGCGGCGCACCGGCAACAATCTGTCATCGGCGTTGCGTCTGGCTGTGCTGGATCATCTGCGAACAAAGGCGGGACTGTCGGAATAGGCCGCATTGTCCATTGTCGACCCAACTGAAATCCGGATAATCTGGTTGGCCGGCGCGATGATTTCGCGGTCAGAACCGTTCCCGCAGTGGTATTGCTTGCCGCGGATATTGGGACTGTGGCAACAGTTCAAGCGGTTGCTCCGTCGCGATGCCATCGGACATCGAAGGTCGTAACTCCAACAGCCCTTTATGCTCCGTCGCCTGCAACGGCGGCAATTCATTGTTTATTGCCCCGCCTGAGCCGGTCGTCTCCGGGCTACCCAATATCAATCGCTCCATGTCGATGGCATCGATGGCCGCCTGATCGTCAGGCTGGGGGCCGGCCTCTTCCTCGGCCTTGCGCCGGCGATCTGCTTCCGCTTCGGCTTCAGCTTCGGCTTGGGCCGCCGCATCCGCTTCCCGGCGGGTGCGTTCGGCTTCCTGCTGCGCCAATTGCGCTTCGGCGGCTTCCTGGCGGCGCAATTCGGCTTCCCTGGCCGCTTGCTGTGCCGCCTCTACGTGGACCGCTTCGCGAGCCAGACTGGCTTTTTCGGCTTCAGCGGCCACACGGTCTTCCTCAATTCTAAGACGAATAACATCCTGCTCGGCGGCAATACGGGCTGTCTGCTGATCGGCCCGCCGCGCCGCGTCTTCGGCATCGATCCGCGCTGCCCTCATGGCCTCGCGCTCGCGCTCCAGCCGCAACCGTTCGTTCTCGGCTTGCTGTAGTTTTTGATCCAGCGCCAGCCGGTCCTGTTCCCGTTCCGCGGCGCGCACCTTGGCTTGCTCTTCGGCGGCAACCGCCGCTTCCGCTGCCGCAATCCGGGCAACTTCGGCACCGGAACGCTCCTGCGCCAGACGCAGACGCTCTGCCTCGGCGGCAGCAAGCTCTTCCTGCAAACGCTGGCGTTCGGCCAACGCTTCCGCCGCCCGGCGCTCGCCATCATCCTTGGCCGCCGCCGCTGCTGCTTCCGCATCTAGCCGCGCCTGTTCGGCATTGGCGCGTTCAATTTCCATGCGCTGGCGCTCCGCTTCCGCCGCCGCGCGTTCTTCTTCCAGCGCCGCCAGTTCCGCGTCGATCAGCGCGGCCCGGCTGGCGGCTTCTTCACGCGCCGTTTTCGCCGCCGCTTCATGGGCAAGCCGGGCTGCCTCCGCCGCCGCTCGCGCCGCTTCAAGCTGAACCCGCTCTGCCTCGGCCGCTGCCCGCTCATCGGCCAGCCGCTGACGCTCGGCCTCGCGTTCAGCGGCGATCCGGACATCTTCTTCCGCCGCCATGCGGGCGGCTTCCTCGGCGGCAAGACGGGCGGCCTCGACCTTGGCGCGCTCCGCCTCCAGCAGCTTGCGCTCAGTCTCTGCCGCCGCCCGCTCGGCCTCCAGCTGGCGCCCGGCTTCGGCCCGTTCGGCCGCCCGTTGCGCCGCGGCTTCAGCGGCCACACGCGCCGCCTCTTCGGCTTCCTGTCGCGCCGCTTCTGCAGCAGCCCGCGCTTCTTCCAGTTTCCTGCGTTCCGCTTCGGCAGCCACCCGCTGCTTTTCCAGTTCCTTGCGGGCAGCCTCTTCCTCGGCAGCCAGCTTGGCTGCCTCGGCAGCAGCTTTTACTTCAGCCTTGCGCTGCTTTTCGGCCTCCACCGCCGCCACCTTGGCTGCTTCCGCCGCCGCTTTTTCCGCCGCAATGCGGGCGCGTTCAGCATCGGCAGCAGCAATCCGGGCCGCATCAGCGGCATCTTTCTTAGCCTTAATGCGTTTGCGTTCGGCATCGGCAGCGGCAATTTCCCGGTGCACCGCATCGCGCCGCATGCGCCGCAGATCCCGCACCGCTTTTTCCTTCTCCAGAATATCGGCCTGCAGTAGTTCGATCCGCTCGACTTCGCGTTCAAACGCCCGGACTGTCAGATAGCCAACCAGCGGACCGACATCGATGGATCGCGACGGTGTCGCCAGCGGGCCGGCAAACAACAGACCGACCTCAGGTTGCGCGCCGGTCACCCGGTCGGCGCCCGGATCCACCTTCAATGACCAGTCGCTGTCCAGCGTCAGCGCGTTCAGATCGATCGCTGCATCGCCAAGAACTGTTGCGGTGCCGGCATCGATGGTCAGCGAGCCAAGCCGCACGATCCCCGAAGTAATGCCCAGCGATCCTTCCGCCTGACCGAAAGCCAGTGTGCCGGCATCCAGATAGCCGCGGAATGCCGAGGAAATTTCCACCGGTGTCAGTTCCGGATTGGCGTCAAATGCGCCGATGACCGACGTAAAGGCGTTGGGATTGACCGCCCGCAATATCCCGTCGGAAACGACAAACGATCCGCTGCCGGAGATTGTCGAGACGAGGCCCGACAGGGTGCGGCCAGCGGCCTCGATCTTGGCCGTACCCGACATCAGGCCACGGGCAACGGCCCGCTCGCCGTTCCGCCACACCATGTCCTCAACGGCGGCATCGTCGAGATTGGCCTGCATCGCCAACACTATTTCGCCACCACGAAACTGCGAAGTCAGTTCGCCGGTCAATCGCCCACCGGCAAAATCGGCCTTCAGGTCGCCGATCTCCACGTTCCCGGCCCGGTGGACCAGATCGAATTCCGCGTTGCGGGCCAGTTCACCAAAGCCAAGATCAAATTCGCGGGCCGTGATGCCCAGATTAATTGTCAGATTGTCGGGAATACCATTGGCAAATTCCGTATCCGCCCAGCGCCCGTCCGCCCGTTCGGGCAAGAGACCCGAGTTGGCCGCAAACGCCACCGGCAAGGAAAAGGCCGTCAGATCCAGGTCGCCGGAAATGCCGATCCCGTTTGAAAAATCAACAGCCAGCGCACCGGAAACCGGTGCCCGGTTAAACCGGCCATCGGTAAGTTTGAGATGCGCAACGCCCTGATCGACATTCAGATCGCCACGGGCCTGAAACGGATGCCCCTGGCCAATACCGGCAAGCCCGATGCCGGTCATCAACAGCAGCGGATCGGCATCGGCGCTCACCACGTCGAGCGCACCTGTCAGACCAAGGCCCGTTGTCAGGCCGTCGCCGGCCCGCGCCTTGCCGGCAAAGGTCAGGCTGGTGCCGGCGGCTTCTGCGTCAAATGTCATGTCCGCACCGGCCGCCAGCGAGCCCGCCAGCTTCAGCGACATACGTGCCGGGCCAAGGTCGGGGATAGGCAATACCGACAGGCCAAGCTGCCCGAGTACCCGCGCCGTATCGGCCCCGACCACCAGACCGTCGATCGTGCCCGTGAGTTTGGCTGGATCACTGAGCGTGCCATCGCCCTTTGCCGAAAAACTGACCCGGGTGCCGGCAAAATTGCCGGTAAGATCGGCGCCGATCACCTGATCGCGTTCGCCGGCCCGCACCGACAGATCCGCTTCGACCGGCGCCAGGCCCGGTGCGACACGAACGAAATGAGTGGCAATATCGCTTTCCGGCAGCAAGCTGGCGATAAATGTCGCAGCACCCGTCAGGTCATTGGCGCGCAACGAGGCGTCGAACCGCCCGTTGGGTTCGCCAAACAGATCCTTGATCCGGCCATCGGCTTCAATCCGCGCGCCGGCCAGATCGGCCACCGACAGCCGGCGCAAATCAAGACCGGAATCTTCCAGATCACCCTCAACCGTGACGGCCCGGGCGACGATGCCACCGGCAATCAGTTCATCGGCGCGCAGGTCCAGGCTGATCCGGTCAATGCGGCCCGATGCCAGCGCTTCGCCGCCCAACAGGCCGACAATGGCTCGGCCCTTGTCGAGATCAAACCGGTCTGCCTCCAGTTCGATAGCGATGAAAACATCATCGCTGGCGGCAAAATTGCGGGCCGCAACCATGCCGCGCACCGTGCCCTCCTTGGTGACGGCGACAATATTGTCAGCCACCCGCGAGGCTTCGGAAAATCCGATATTGGCCTCGACGGAAAACGGCCCGATCAACGCCGCCTTGCCGGCCTCGCCGCGCCACCACGCAGCAAAAGCCGCCGGCCGTTTGACATCCAGCCGGCTCCAGCCCTCAAATTTCGGCGTTTCGCCGGGAACCAACCGTCCGCCGGTCTCAAACGAAGCATTGCCCGGCAATTCCACGCTGGCCTTTTCCACTGTCCACTGACCATTGTCGGCGGTCAAAAGCGCCGTGGCATCGTTCAGGACGCTGCCATCAATGACAACGCCATCGGACTGAAATGTCAGCTGGCCCGGCATCGACGGCGCCGGCAGGACGGCAAGCGTCCGGCGCAGAACAGCGATCGCCTCGCCGACCGAAACCGGATTGGACGGACCACCGCCGACAATACGGTCAAGATTGATCTGCCGTGCATCAAACGCGATGTCGAATTTGGGATTTTCCGCAAAATCGACATCGGCCTTGCCATTCAATTGCAAGGGTCGCTCCAGCGGGCCGAACACCACTTGCAGGTTTTCAGCGCTCAGCTTTCGGGCCGTCAGTTCGATATCGCCTAACATGCGAAGCGCACCGACGCCAAACGATTGGCCGGTCGCAGCACCGTTCGCGCCGTCAGCCGCCGGCTCCTCAGCCAGACCGCTTTCATCAATCGTTTCACCGGCTGGAACATTTTCAGGTACTGCCCCCGAACCGGTGCCACTTTCAGTAGCCGACAGCGATTTTGCCTGCCCGGCAATCGCCGCCTTGGCAACAAACATCGGCACCGCATCTTCAGCCAAAATCAACTTGCCATCGGCGACCAGTGACAGCGGCCAGCGCGCCGGGATGACGGTCAGATTGAGCGCAATGCTATCGTCCGGACCACGCCGGCCGGTCGCCGCGCGCACCGTCACCGGCTGCCCGTCAAATATCAGCCCGGCCTCGAATTTCGCCGGACCGGCCAACGACTTGGCGTCGACAACCGCGTTGATATTGCTGACACTCCACTGGCGCCCGGTGCGGCTGTCGAGCACCAGCGCCTCGCCCTGAACGATCTCGACGTCATTGAGCGCGATTTTTTCCGGATTGAATTTGTGGTCCGGCAATTTGGCGCCGGCGAGCTGATCAAGGCCGGCCAGATCGATTTGCAGGCTTGGCCGTTCGATGGTCATGTCCAGGACGTTGATCTCGCCCTTCATCAGCGGGGCAAGCTCGACCTCGGCCCGGAACCGTTCGACCACCACGTATGGCTCTTCCGGGTCGCCCAGCCGGACATCGGTGAAGCTCAGGACAGGCGTCGGCAACAGGCGCAGGTCCGCCCGCCCGGCCACCGTCACCGCCTGGCCGAAATAGCGCGAAGCCTCGCGTTCAAATGACGTCCGGTAGGACGTCCAGTTGATGAAATACGGACCGATCAGTGCCGTAAACAGCACGACGATAATGACAAGACCGATGCCGATATAGATCTTGCTCAGAACACCCCTCCCAACACGCGACGATCCGGACCCTTTTGCGCCCTCAAGTGCCTCAAAAACATGCCCTTATGCTCTGCCCAGTGCCGGGATAATCTTGCCCGGATTCATGATGTTGTTTGGATCGATCGCACCCTTGATCGCCGACATGACGGCAAGCGCCGGACCCATTTCCTGCTCCATATAGGCCATTTTTCCCTGACCAACACCGTGTTCGCCGGTGCAGGTGCCATCCATTTCGATCGCCCGCCGCGCGAGGCGGCCAACCAGCGTTTCAGCCCGCGCCAGGGCTTCAGGATCGGACCGGTCAATGACAACGGTCAAATGGAAATTGCCATCGCCAACATGGCCGACAATCGGCGCGATGAGACCAAGCTCGGCGGCATCGGCCCGCGCCGCGCCAACACATTCGGCCAGATTGGAGATCGGCACACACGCATCGGTAGCAAATACATACAGGCCCGGATAGGCGTTGCGCACAGCCCAATAGGCGTCGTGTCGCGCCTGCCACAATTTGTTGCGGTCTTCCTCCCGCGTCGCCCAGTGAAAGTCTGCACCGCCATATCCGCCGGAAATCTCGCCGAATCGCTCCGCCTGTTCGCGCACGCCCTGCTGTGAGCCGTGAAACTCGACAAACAGCATCGTCGTTTCGGGAAGATCAAGCTTGGAATAGGCATTGCAGGCGCGAACCTGATCGGCGTCGAGAATTTCGATCCGCGCCACCGGAATGCCGTACTGGATTGTCTCGATCACCGTCTGACAGGCCGCGTCGACATCGGGAAATCCACAATAACCGCCCGATATCGCTTCAGGAATGCCGCAAAGCCGCAAATTGAGCTCGGTGATAACCCCGAGCGTCCCTTCCGAGCCGATCAGAAGCCGCGTCAGATCATAGCCGGCGGAGCTCTTCTTGGCCCGCCGCCCGGTGCGGATCACAGACCCGTCCGGCATCACCGCCTCGACGCTCAGCACATTGTCTTTCATGGTGCCGTAACGCACCGCATTGGTGCCCGAGGCGCGGGTCGCCGCCATGCCGCCAAGAGTGGCGTCAGCGCCCGGATCAACAGGAAAAAACAGCCCCGTATCGCGCAACTGGCCGTTCAGTTCCTTGCGGGTAATGCCCGGCTGGATGACGCAATCAAGATCTTCGGCATGAACGGCGATCAACTGGTTCATCGCCGACATGTCGACGGAAATGCCGCCGCCCGGCGCATTGAGGTGGCCTTCCAGCGATGTGCCGGCACCGTAGGGAATGACCGGCACCTGGTATTCATTGCAGATCGACACCAGCGCCGACACTTCCGCGGTGTCTTTGACAAAGGCTACCGCATCCGGCGGCTGGTTGGTCAACCAGGTCGTCGTATGGCCGTGCTGGCGCACGATATCCTCGCCCGTGCGCAGGCGCGCGCCAAAGCGCTGCTTCAGTATCGGGATCACCACATCGATCCCGGCCTGATTGCGTTTGATACTCGTGATGACGGCCATTCGGCGTTCCGGCTTGGTGCTGTCGGACTTGATACCCGGCACACTACCAAATTGCGCCAGCGCACCAAACCATTCGTGCACCAATTCGCTAACCCGCGATAGCCCCGCGATCAACAGTTTCCGACCAATTCAGGCCGTTTTGCCGTCAGCGCCTTGTCGGGCGCTGTCACCGTCAGAATATTAAATGCTTAAGCTATTGATTTCGATGAATAATTATCCAGATGCGTAGGCATTCGAAAGCTGCTCCAGCACAAAGTCCCATCCGGTAGAATAGCCATCCCGCATCGATTGGCCGTTTTCCGACAAATTGTGCCAATCCCGGTGCTCCATTTCCACCCGGCACGTGTCCGGCCCGGTTGCCACAAACCGGAACTCCACTTCCGTCGCCTCATCGGCGCTTTGTCCTGGATGCCACGACATCACCAGCCGGTCACCCGGCGCGGCGACCTTGACCAGCCCCCATTCGATCTCGGTGCCGGTATCGTCACGTTCAAATATCCGCCCGCCGACTTTCGCTTCCAGGGTGATGGCCACCGGTTGGCGATCCTCGCGCATGGCGCTGACGGAATGTTTCGCCAGCGGCCACCAGTGCGAAAAATTCCCGACGAAAAAGTCATAGGCATCCGTGGTCGATCGGGACACATCGATGGCCTTGTTGATCGGCGCGATCGCCGGCGCGGCAGGTGCAGTCTTAGTTTCGGTCATCGGCTTCCATCGCCTCCTTGTAAGATTTCAGGGCATCGTCCCAGAATTCGCCCAGCCAGTCGTAAAGACCGGCAAGACCGGCCGGATCGACGCGATAGATACGCCGCGTACCGGCCCGTTCCTGGCGCACGATCCCCGCCTGCCGTAAAACTTTCAGATGCTGGGACACCGCCGGTTGGGTCACTGTCAGCGTCGATCCGATCTCACCGGCCGAGCACGCACCGCCCCGCAACCGCCCGAGGATCGCCCGCCGGGTCGGATTGGCCAATGCATCGATTGTCACTTCATAATTCATCACTTATATAAGTACACACTTATTCATTAAGTCAACCCTGTCGGTGAATTGCCCTCGCCCGTTACAAAGCGGCTGCTATAGTGGCCCGGTATTCCTGATACTGGCTTCCCGATACTGGCGTCGCAACGCCGCCAATTCACCGGGAAGGCACCAATTCTCCGGCAGTGTGTTGCCGGGCAAAACTCCGGTCAACGGTTCAGTTCCGCCCATGGTCGAACGCCTCAAACACCTCCCGAAAATTGTCTGGACCGGCATTGAGCCCAATCTTCGCTATTTCCTGACCAACCGGCAGCCGCTGGTCTGGCTCTTGGCGCTCATTATCGGCGTCGCGGTCGCCGTCGCTGCCATCGCCTTCCGGCTGATGATCGGCATCATCCAGTGGCCATGGCTGCGCACCACCGGCGAACAGGTCGCCAGCGCCGCCGGAACCATGCCCTGGTATGTCATCCTCGCAGCCCCGGCCATCGGCGGCCTGATCGTCGGCCTGATGATCCGCCACCTTCTCACCGGCGATCGGCCGCAAGGGGTTGCCGATGTCATCGAGGCCCGTGCCCTGGGCGGCCGCCGGCTGGGCCTCGCCTCCGGGCTTTATTCGGCCGGCATTGCCGCTGTCTCGCTGGGTGCCGGGGCCAGCGCTGGCCGCGAGGGTCCGGTTGTCCACCTTGGCGCAACCCTGTCCGAAGCGCTCTGCCGCTGGCTCAAGCTGACCGGCATTCCCGAGCGCACACTGATCGCCTGCGGCGTCGCCAGCGCCGTATCGGCCTCGTTCAACGCCCCGATTGCCGGCGTGCTGTTCGCCCATGAGGTGATACTGGGTCACTACGCCACCAGCGCTTTTGTGCCGATTGTCATATCGGCGGTAACCGGCGGGATCTTGTCGCGCCTGTGGTTCGGCGATGTCGCCGCCTTCACCATTCCCGATTACCAGATCACGTCCTTTCTGGAAGTTCCGGCCTTCGCCCTGCTCGGCATTACCTGCGCGGCGGTGGCGGTCCTGTTCCAGTTCGCCCTGATGTCGAGCGATTACGTCGCCCGCAGCCTGACCATTCCGGTCTGGTTGCGCCCGGCGATCGGCGGGCTGATGATCGGCGCCATCGCGCTGGTTTTTCCCGATATTCTCGGCGTCGGCTACGAGACTACCGACAGGGCGCTGCACGGCACCATGGCGATCAACCTCATGCTGGCCCTGCTGGTTGCCAAGGCCATCGCAACCGCCATCACCCTGGCCTCGCGCTTTGGCGGCGGCATCGTTGCGCCGACCTTTTATCTCGGCGCCATGGCCGGTGGCGCCTTCGGCCTGATTGCGGCAAGCGTTTTTCCCGACATGGCCTCCAGCCAGGGTCTTTACGCCATCCTCGGCATGGGCGCGGTCGCCGCCGCCGTCCTCGGCGCGCCAATTTCGACCACGGTGATCGTCTTTGAATTGACTGGCGGCTACGCGCTCACCATCGCGCTGCTGTTCACCGTGTCGATCGCCGTCGGCCTGACATTTGCCATTCACGGCCGCTCTTATTTCCACTGGCAGCTGGAATCGCGTGGGCTTTTCCTGTCCGAAGGCCCCCACCGCTACCTGTTCCGCACGGTCCGTGTTCGCGATTTTTTCAAGGCCGCCGAGGTGGATGGCGAAACGACCACCTTTGATCCGGGCCAGGGCCAACCCTATCTGCGGCCGGCCGACACGCTGGAATCGGCCTTGCGCATGTTCGATACTTCCGGCCAGTCCACCATTCCGGTCGTCGATGCCGACGATGTCACCAAAATCATCGGCGAAGCCAGCCAGGTCCGCGCCTTGCGCTATTTCAACAAGGCGCTGATCGATGTCTCGGTGGAGGAACATCGCTGATACGCGCCGATAACAACAAGCCGGCGCCGGTTGGCCGCTCGCCGTCGATTGCGTGCATGATCACAAAAATGCCCTTTAAACTGCCGAACTCTTGATCTAACTGAAGTGCACCCGTCCGCCCAAGCAACCGGAGACCGTCATGCGGTTCCTCAAACGCCTGTTTCTGATCATCCTGATTTTGGTGATCATGCTCATCGCCGGCGCATTTTTCCTGCCCGGCGAGCGCTCTGTCGCCCGCTGGATTGAAATCGAGGCCCCGCCGGAAACCATCTTTCCCTACGTCAATGATTTTCGCCAGTTCAATCGCTGGTCGCCCTGGGCCAGCCGCGATCCTGACACGGTCTATGAGTTCGAAGGCCCCTCAACTGGCGCTGGCAGCATCATGATGTGGGATTCCGCCCATCCCCAGGTCGGCACCGGACGACAGGAAATCACCGCAACCGAACCAAACAGCCGGGTCGACACCATCATCGCCTTCGACGGCATGGGCGATGCCACGGCATCCTTCGTTCTGGAGCCCCTGGTTGGCACGACCAAGGTCTCGTGGCACTTCAATACCCGGTTGGGCATGAACCCGATGTGGCGCTATATGGGCCTGATGATGGATCGGTGGGTTGGCGGCGACTATGAAGACGGCCTCGCCAACCTCAAGATCCTCGTGGAAGCCGAGAAATAGGCACACACCGGATCACAGGGATTGCCCTGCCCGGTATTTCCGGCAGCTCCGGCCACAAAGCAAACCATTGCCCCTCGCGCGCCCAGCCGTGTTGCCCTATTGTTCTTGCTAAATCGAATCGACCGGCCATGGCTGAACCCGCATCACGACACGATCCCGCCGACCAGCCGATCGCCCCCAAAAAGGGCGGCATCGCCGCTCGGGCCAGTGCGGCTCGCTCCCAGCCCTATACTGATGGCCTGAACGAGGAACAGCGCGACGCTGCACAGACTACCGAGGGCCCCCTGCTCGTGCTGGCCGGCGCCGGCACCGGCAAAACCAAAGTTCTGACCACCCGCATTGCCCACATTCTGGCCACCGGCAAAGCCTGGCCGTCGCAAATCCTCTCGGTGACTTTCACCAACAAGGCGGCGCGGGAAATGAAAATCCGGGTTTCCGGCCTGATCGGCGAAGACCGCGCCGAGGGCATGCCGTGGCTCGGCACGTTTCACTCCATCGGCGCAAAAATCCTGCGTCGTCATGCCGAACTGGTTGGCCTGAAGCCGGATTTTTCCATCCTCGACACCGACGATCAGATTCGCCTCCTGAAACAGATCATCCGGGCCGAGGGGATTGACGAGAAACGCTGGCCGGCGCGCCAGATGGCCGGCGCTATCGACGGCTGGAAAAACCGTGGCCTGACCCCGGACAAGGTTTCCGACGGCGATGCCTACGCCTATGCCGACGGCAAGGGCCGCGATCTTTATAAAAACTATCAGGCCCGATTGAAGGTGCTCAACGCCACTGATTTCGGCGACCTGCTGTTGGAATGCTTGGCGCTGTTCCAGACCCACCCGGATGTGCTGGCCGACTATGCCGGCCGCTTTCGCTACATTCTGGTCGACGAATATCAGGACACCAATGTCGCCCAGTATTTGTGGCTGCGCCTGCTGGCTGGTCGCAAGGAAGGCGAACCGCCCGCCAATATCTGCTGCGTTGGCGATGACGACCAGTCGATCTATGGCTGGCGCGGCGCCGAGGTCGATAACATCCTGCGTTTCGAGCGCGATTTTCCCGGATCGAAAGTTATCCGGCTGGAGCGCAATTATCGTTCCACCGGCCATATCCTCGCCGCCGCCGCCGGGCTGATCACCCACAATGAAGGCCGGCTGGGCAAGACGCTCTATCCAGCCACCGACGATATGGGCGTGCCGGTGAATGTCACTTCGGGCTGGGATTCCGGCGAAGAGGCCCGTTCGATCGCCGATGACATCGAGCAGCGCCAGCGCGCTGGTGTTAAACTCAACGACATCGCCATTCTGGTCCGCGCCTCGTTCCAGATGCGCGAATTTGAAGACCGCTTCATCACCCTTGGGCTGAATTACCGGGTGATCGGCGGGCCGCGATTTTTCGAGCGCATGGAAATCCGCGATGCGCTGGCTTACTTGCGCGCCACCGCCAATCCGTCCGACGATCTGGCCTTTGAGCGCATCGTCAACACTCCCAAGCGCGGCCTTGGCGTTGCCACGGTGCAACTGCTCCACGCCCATGCCCGCCGTCGCGGGATACCGCTGATGGCGGCTGCCCGTGAACTGGTCGAGGCCGAAGACCTGAAGCCCCGTCAGCGCGGCTCGCTTGCGGGTCTGTTGAAAAAATTCGAGCGCTGGTCGGCATCGCTCGAGACCATGGGCCACACAGACCTGGCCGAAACCATATTGGAAGAATCCGGCTACACCGAAATGTGGCAGGCCGACCGCACCGCCGAAGCACCGGGCCGGCTGGAGAACCTCAAGGAACTCATCAACAACATGGGCGAGTATGATTCGCTTGGCGGCTTTCTGGAGCACGTTTCGCTGGTCATGGACAAGGTTGGCGAGGGCGCCGATGACGCCGTGTCGATCATGACCCTGCATTCGGCCAAGGGCCTGGAATTCGATGTGGTTTATCTTCCGGGCTGGGAGGAAGGCCTGTTCCCCCACCAGCGCTCTGTCGATGAAAACGGCCGCGCCGGGCTGGAGGAGGAACGCCGCCTCGCCTATGTCGGCCTGACCCGCGCCCGAAAATTTGCGTCGATCTGGTTCGTCTCCAACCGCCGGGTCCATGGCCTGTGGCAATCGACCGTCCCGTCGCGATTTCTCGATGAACTGCCTGAAGAGCATGTGGAAGTGGCCGAGCCGGCTAGTTATGGCGGCCATGGCGGCACCGGCTCGTTTGGCGGCTACGGCCAGTCGCGGTTTGACCGGATGGAGCCGTTCAATTCGACCTATTCGACGCCGGGCTGGCAACGGGCCAAATCGAACAAAAAGGCCGACCCCCGGTCTCGCGTCGCCAGCCAGCCGGTTACCATCGAGGGCGAACTGGTCGCCCGCAGCGTCATCGGCGGCAGCAGTGAATTCACCGCCGGCGAGCGCATCTTCCACGACAAATTCGGCTACGGCACCATATCCGGCATCGACGGCAACAAGCTGACCGTCGAATTTGAAAAGGCCGGCCGCAAGCGCGTGCTGGACAGTTTCGTTCAGGCGACATGAGCGTCATTGCCCGGCTCACCGCCGGCCGGCCCGAAGCCCGCCGGATTGCCGAATTCCTCGAGCGCGATTTCGGCGAAGACGGTGTCGCGGTGGCCTTCTTTGAGGCGGGGCAAAACTGGTCTGTCGAAGCCTGGTTTCCCGAAGGAACGCCCGAGACCATCGCCACAACGGTCCGCGATCATCTCGGTGCCGATGCGTTCGCTGCGCCGATCATCACCGAAACAGTGCCCGAAACTGACTGGGTCACCGAGAGCCAGAAGGGCCTGACACCGGTCGTTGCCGGCCGCTTCATCGTTTACGGCAGCCACAGCCGCCGGCATATCCCGGCGGGCCGCATCGGCATTCGCATCGATGCCGGTCAGGCCTTTGGCACCGGCCATCACGGCACCACCGCCGGCTGTCTGGAAATACTGGACCAGCTGTGCCGGTCGCGCCGGTTTCACAATCCGCTGGATCTGGGCACCGGGTCCGGCGTTTTGGCGATTGCTCTGGCCAAACTGCTGAAAGTGCCGGTACTGGCGAGCGATATCGACCCGCTGGCCATCAAGGTCGCACGCGAAAACGCCGCGCTCAATCATGTCGGACCGCTCGTCCGCCCGCTCACCGCCCCCGGCCTTCATCATGCCACTGTCCGCCAGCGCGCGCCGTTCGATCTGATCGTCGCCAATATTCTGGCCGAACCGCTGATGGCGCTCGCCCCGCAGGTCACCCGTATGCTGGCACCGGGCGGGAATTTGCTGCTGTCCGGTCTGCTGCCCCGCCAGCGTGAGCGGGTTACCGCCGCCTATCAGCGCCAGGGACTGCATTTTCGCGGAGCAACGATCCACAGCGGCTGGGCGGTTTTGATATTCGCGCGACCCGCACCACCACCGGAGCCTTATTGGTGAGTCAATCCGGCCGGACAGCGCACGAGGCTGCCCGGCCGAATATCGGAACCGTATTCCTGGGGAAATTTCTTGTCGGAGGGAAAATCGCGCCGGATCGACTGGCGGCTATTATGCCGGATCAATACCGGTAGGTAAGATCCCGCGAACGGCGCAACGATGCACGGCTGTGTCCGAGCGTTTTCAGCGTGTCGTCGTCAAGCGCCATCAGATGGTCGTTGACCCGGGCCTGCGCTTCGCGCATCCGGCCTTCGACAAGCGCATTGCCAATCCGGCGCATCAGACCCTTGCTGCCCGTTTGGGAGGAATTGGACGTCATGGTGGTCTCCATTTTGAATAAGTGCCGCTCCTGCGACAAAGCGAACATGGTCCCATTGACCGATAAGAAAAATGGACGAAACTGCATGCCAGCCCTGCCGTCCGTGCATGGGCGCCCCCGATCAGGAAAACAGATATGTTCCAGAGTTACAGCGATGTCAGTGAGGCGGATAAAAGCGCTGGCCGGTTGAAGGCGTTACGGCAGGCTATCGAAACGGCCGGCTGTGACGGGTTCATCGTGCCCCGCGCCGACGAACATCAGGGCGAATATGTGCCCGCCTGCGCCGAGCGCCTCGCCTGGCTCACCGGATTTACCGGATCCGCCGGCACCGCTGTCGTTCTGGCTGACCGGGCAGCGATTTTCGTCGATGGCCGCTACATGCTTCAGGCCCGCGATCAGGTCGACGGCACCTGTTTCGACACCGTGTTTATCGGTGACACCACCCCTTCCGGTTGGCTGAAGGAAAATGCACCGGAGAACGGCAAGATTGCCTACGACCCGTGGCTGATGACCCGTGGCCAGGTGAAGCGGATGACGCGGGCGCTGGAAACCCGGCAGATCGCCCTGGAACCGGTGGATCAAAATCTCGTCGATACCGTGTGGGATGACCGACCCGAGCCACCGCTGACCGCCGTCCAGCTGCAGCCGGTCGCCTATGCCGGCCTGCCGGCATCCGAAAAAGTCAAACTGATGCAGGCCGAACTTGCAGGTCAGGCACCAGACAAGACGGTTGACGCTGTCGTCCTCACCGATCCGGCATCCATTGCCTGGGTATGGAACATTCGCGGCAGCGATGTGCCCCACACGCCGGTGGCGCTGGCTTTCGCCATCCTGCCCACCGACGGCCGGCCAGCGCTGTTCATTGACGGCCGCAAACTGTCCAACGAGGTGCGGGCGGCCCTTGACGACATCGGCGATGTGCACGAGCCATCGCAATTCACCAGCGCGCTTGAAGCCATCGGCACGGCTGGCAAGCCGGTCCTTTTTGATCCGGCCCTTGCCGCCGAGGCGATCGCCAGGATCATCGAGAATGCCGGCGGCATGATTGTTGAAGGCAACGATCCGGCGCAAGGGCTAAAGGCCGCCAAGACACCGGCAGAACTGGCCGGCAGCCGCGCCGCCCACACCCGCGATGGCGCCGCGATGATCAAGTTCCTCCACTGGCTGGACGTCAACGGACCCTCCGGCACCCTCACCGAGATCGCCATCGCCCGCCAGCTGGAAACATTCCGCGCCGAGGCCGGCAATCGCGATGCCATGCCGCTGAAGGACGTCTCGTTCGACACCATTTCAGGCTCCGGCCCGAATGCCGCCATTGTCCACTACCGGGTAACCGGGAGCACCGACCGGACATGGCAGCCGGGCGAATTGTTGCTGGTCGATTCCGGCGCGCAATATCGCGACGGCACCACCGACATCACCCGAACTGTGTTAGCCGGCGAGGCATCCGCTGGCCATTTCGCGCTCTATCGTGACCGGTTCACCCGCGTCCTGAAAGGCCACATCGCCCTGGCGCGGGCCCGCTTCCCCAAAGGCACAACCGGCGCGCAACTGGATGTGCTGGCTCGCGCCGCCCTGTGGTCAGCCGGTCTCGACTATGACCATGGCACCGGCCACGGCGTCGGCGCATTCCTGTCTGTCCACGAAGGCCCGCAACGCATCGCCAAATCCGGCCATGTTGAACTGGCGCCGGGCATGATCATCTCCAACGAACCGGGATTCTACGCCGAAGGACAGTTCGGCATCCGCATCGAAAATCTGGTGGCCGTGCGCCAGGCTGAGCCGATCCCCGGCGGTGATCGCGACATGTTGGCGTTTGAAACCCTGTCATTTGTCCCGATTGCCCGCAACCTGATCGCAACGACCCTTTTGACGGCGAGCGAGATCGCCTGGCTCGATCTCTATCACGCGCGGGTTTATGCGACCCATTCAGGCTGGCCGGATCTGAGCGCCGAGGAACGGGCCTGGCTTGCCGCTGCCTGCCG
>CAXMRP010000145.1:0-40546 GCA_964196155.1 uncultured Polyangiaceae bacterium | reverse complement strand
AACCTGCAGGTGGCAGCGGCGCGGGTTCCGGCGCGCACAACAACGCCGGCCGGCTACTGGTGGGCAGCCGCGGATCAACTTGATCGCGAGGCACTGCCGACACTGATGCGAAAGGTGATACAATTAGCCGTTGATTCGTCTCAATGACCTTGCCGGAGGCGGGAGATGACCTTAGAGGCCGACTCAACCGGAACAACGCAGGACAAGCGCGCGACAGGCCATGACGCTCATACGACATGTGGTATTTGATATCGGCCAGGTGCTGGTGCACTGGGATCCGGAAATTCCCTTCCGTTCGCTCATTCCCGATGAGGCGGACCGGAAGTGGTTTTTGGCGGAAGTCTGTTCCCCGGCGTGGAACCTTGAGCAGGATCGCGGACGACCCTGGGACGAGGCCGAAGAGCTGCTGATCGGCGAGCATCCGGATCTGGCCGAGTATATCCGGGCGTATCGAACCCGTTTTCTGGAAATGATCCCGTTCACCCATGACGACACGGTAGCCATCCTCAAGCGACTGATCCTCCAGGGCATCGACGTGACCATGCTCACCAATTTCAATCACGAAACCTTTGATGATACGGCCAAAAAGTTCGACTTTCTGGGATATGCGCGCGGTGTGACGGTTTCTGGCGCAGTCAAAATGCTCAAACCAAATGCTGAAATATATGCGCACCATTCCGCACAGTTTGAACTGGAACCGCTAGAAACCCTGTTTATCGACGACAACGCCGCCAATGTCGCGGGCGCAGAAGACTTTGGCTGGCATGGGGTGCGGTTCACCGGCGCAGATCAGCTCGACGCTGATCTTGGTGCTTTTGAGCTTGTCTCCACCGAAACCGACCGCGCCGGCATCTGATCGATCACTATTGCGGGACGGACGCCGGTCCTGAGTTTCAGGCGGCAATCAGCTTGCGGGCGCGATCGCGCAGCACGTCGATCGGCTGATCCTGGCCATCGATCGTGCAGTGCCAGTAGGTCCAGCCGTTGCAGGCTTCAAGGTTTTGAACCCGAGCGCCGACCTTGTGGATGGACCCTTCGATCTCATCGCCCTTGCAGGTGGTGATCAGCGATCCGTCGGCGCGAACTGTCGCGGTGATATCGCCGCGCGGCGAGTGCAGATCGGTACCGGCGCGCATCAGGCCGGAATCCAGCAGGCTGCCGAACGGAACCCGCTGTGCGGCGCGCTTTCCCTGCACAACGGACAGGGTTTTCTCGTCCGCCATTTCAACAGCGGCAATGCGTTTCAGCGCGGCATCGATATAGACCTGTTCGCGCTCGACGCCGATAAAATTGCGGCCCAGACGCTTGGCGACGGCCCCGGTCGTGCCGGTGCCAAAGAACGGATCGACAACAACATCGCCGGGTTTTGAGGTCGACAGCAGCACCCGATAAAGCAGCGATTCCGGCTTCTGGGTGGGATGGACTTTCTGGCCGTCCCCGCCTTTCAGCCGTTCCTCACCGGTGCATATCGGCAGTGTCCAGTCGGAACGCATCTGGATATCGTCGTTGAAGGCTTTCAGCGCGTCATAGTTGAAGGTGTATTTCTTGGCACTTTGGCGCGGCGCGGCCCAGATCAGTGTTTCATGGGCATTGGCAAAGCGGCGGCCGCGAAAATTCGGCATCGGATTGGTCTTGCGCCAGACAATGTCATTCAGGATCCAGTAGCCAAGGTCCTGTAGGATGGCGCCAACCCGGAAAATGTTGTGGTAGGAGCCGATGACCCACATGGCGCCATCGGGTTTGAGGACGCGGCGGCAGGCCAACAGCCAGGCGCGGGTAAAATCATCATAGGCCTTGAAGGTATCGAACTTGTCCCAATCATTGTCGACCGCATCGACCCGCGACTGATCGGGGCGATGAAGATCGCCGGCCAGTTGCAGATTGTAAGGCGGGTCGGCGAAAACCAGATCAACACTGGCTGCCGGCAATGCCTCAAGGGCGCTCACACAGTCGCCCTTCAGCACCGTATTGAGTGGCAGACCCTGTTCGGAACCAAGGGCAGAAATTGTCGACAAGTCCGGCGCTGTAGCACCGGCGGCTGATTGGGCACGCATACGCAACACACTCCACATGAACTGCCGTATGGTTACCGAGTATGGTGAATAGTTCGTAAACGCCGGCTGAATTTGCCGTTTGGCGTGGCCGGCTGCAATCAGGTCTTAAATTTGCGCGCTGACGCTGATATAGACGCCCGACAATCAGGATTGGCATTCATGGAACGTCAGATTTTCTATTCGGCAGGCGGTATTTGCCGGTGTATTGCGGGTATTGTGCTCCTCACCCTTCTGGCTGGCTGCACCGCCGGCGGTGGCGGCATTGGCAATTTTGGCGGCCTGGGATTCGGGCGCGAGAAAAAGACCGAACCGGTTATCGACCAGCAAACAGCTGACGAGGAGTTTGCCGCTTTGCAGAAACTGGTCGGCACGAGCTATTGTCCGGCAATGCGCATCCGGCCCGGCCGGCAGAATATCCGGCACTTCGTCAAGGGGTTCGAGGACGATCCGGGCCAGGTCATCTGGCAGGCCTCGATCCGCGAAACGGCGCGCGAATGTGTCTATGACACCCGGGGCAATCTCAATTTGAAGATCGGCGTGTCGGGCCGCATATTATCCGGGCCAAAAGCGGTGCAGGGTCCGGTGTCGATACCGCTGCATATCGAAGTGGAAAAATACCAGGAAGGCAGTCTGGCCTCGGCCAACTATACCATTGACGCCATCATCGGCGCGCCGCCGTCAGCACCGTTCTCGCAGGTCTATCTGGTGACCGTTCCGGGACCCGGCCGTGAGCGCAATTATTTCATCAATGTCGCGCTGGGTGAGGAAGAAAAAGAAAGCTGATAATAGCACTGGTTTCGGGTCCGGAATAGATATTGGCCCGTCGGTGCACGCCGGCTATATTGGCACCTCAGTTGCATTTTTTCTGCCTCCATCCTATCAACGCACACGAGCTTAGCCATGGCCCGACCATACGCTCGCCTCGCGGGAGAGGTTCAGCGCGCAAGGTTTGCGCCAGCTGAGCGCCGAAGGAGCAACCGCCCCGGAAACTCTCAGGCAACAGGACCGCGAATGCGAATGGCGCTCTGGAAAGCGGCCGGCTCCGAACAGTTCGGGGTTACCGGCCCACCGAAGGAGTAACCAGGCCAACAGAGCCCGGGAATCTCTCAGGTTCCGTGACAGAGGGGCACGGCAGAGCTTTGCTTTGCTGTGTCTTGACCTGTTGACGGAGAGCGCAAATGACCACTGATACCGAAACCTTCAAACAAACGCCGCTTCATGCGCTGCATGTTTCGCATGGCGGACGGATGGTGCCGTTTGGCGGTTATTCCATGCCGGTCCAGTTCGAGGGGATCATCACTGAGCATCAATGGACCCGCAGCCATGCCGGCCTGTTCGATGTGTCCCATATGGGCCAACGGATCGTTTCCGGCCCGGATCACGAGACGGTTGCCAAAGCAGTTCAGGCGTTCACGCCGGGCCTGTTCACCGCACTCAAACCGGGCGGCATGCGCTACACGGTGCTCCTGAACGAGGGCGGCGGTATTATCGATGACCTGATCGTCACCCGGCCCGCCGATCCGGAGCAGGACGGGCAGTTGATGCTGGTGGTCAATGCCGGGCGCAAGGATGTCGATGATGCGTTCATTGCAGAGCATCTGCCCGATGGCGTGATGTACACAAAAGCCGATGACCGGGCGTTGTTGGCACTTCAGGGCCCATTGGCAGAAGCGGCGCTTGCCCGCCATTGCCCGCAGGCGGCGGCGCTGACCTTCATGACCGCAACCCAGGCAACATTTGACGGCATGGCCTGCCATATCTCGCGCTCAGGCTATACCGGCGAGGACGGCTATGAGATTTCTATGGCCGCTGGCGATGCGCAAGCCTTTGCGCAAGCGCTGCTTGCCGATGCCGATGTCAAGCCGATCGGACTTGGTGCGCGGGACAGCCTGCGTCTTGAGGCGGGCATGCCGCTTTACGGTCACGACATTGACGAGACCACATCGCCGGTGGAAGCAGGGCTGAACTTTGCCATATCCAAGGCGCGACGCGAAGCGGCGGATTTCCCCGGCGCCGAGCGAATCTTGAGCGAGTTGGCCAACGGGCCACTGCGCAAGCGGGTTGGCCTGAGGCCGGCAGGCCGGGCACCGGTGCGCGAAGGCGCAATGATCCTGGCGCCAGACACTGGTGAGAGCAATGGCGAAGGTGACACCGAGATCGGCAAGATCACCTCCGGCGGCTTTGGGCCAACAATCGGCGGGCCGGTTGCGATGGGTTATGTCGATCCGGACTATGCCGCACCGGGAACCGCATTGCAGGTCGCCGGGCGGCGCGGGGCAGAACTGGCAACGGTTACCGCCCTGCCCTTCGTGCCGGCAAATTACAAACGTTGAAACAACAACATATCGTATTTTCCTGGGAGAACCGAAATGGCCATAGTATATTCCGAAGAACATGAGTGGATCGATGTCGAGGGTGGTGTCGCTACCATCGGTATCAGCACCTATGCCGCCGAGCAGCTGGGCGACGTGGTTTTCGTCGAACTGCCCGACGCCGGCAAGACGCTGGCCAAGGGCGACGAGGTCGCGGTGGTGGAATCGGTCAAGGCGGCCAGCGAAGTCTACGCGCCGGTGTCAGGCGAAATTGTGGCGGTCAACGATGCGCTCGCCGATGCTCCGGGCACTGTCAATGAATCGGCGGAAAAGGACGGCTGGTTCATGAAAATCAAACTGTCCGATACCAGCGAACTTGAAGGGTTTATGGACGCCGATGCCTACAAGGCATTTGCCGACAGCCAATGATCGCAGGACACTGATATTATGCGCTATCTCCCCCACACGGACCAGGACCGTGCCGACATGCTGGCGACGATCGGCGTCGGCGCGATCGACGATCTGTTTTCCGGTGTGCCCGCCGACAAGCTGCTCGGCGACAAACTCGATCTGCCGGATCATCAGTCTGAAATGGCGGTGGCGCGCCATCTGTCTGCGCTGGCGGGGGACAATCGTGCCGCCGGGGCGGGGCCGTTTTTCGTCGGCGCCGGGGCCTATCGCCACCATGTGCCGGCCAGTGTCGATCACATTATCCAGCGCTCGGAATTCCTCACTTCCTACACACCGTACCAGCCCGAAATCACCCAGGGCACCTTGCAGAGCCTGTTTGAATTCCAGACCCAGGTGGCCAATCTGACAGCGATGGATGTGGCCAATGCCTCCATGTATGACGGCTCGACCGGCACCGCCGAGGCGGTTTTGATGGCGCACCGGCTGACAAAATGCAAAAAGGCCGTTATTTCCGGCGGTCTGCACCCGCAATATCGTGGTGTAGTGGAGACACTCTCGGGAATGAGCGGCGGCGTTGTTGCCGCCCTGCCGCCCGATCCGGCCGGCACCGAGGCGATCATCGACGCCATCGACGACGAGACATCTTGCGTAGTCGTGCAGTCCCCGACGGTCTATGGCCAGTTGATCGATCTGGAGCCGATTGCGGAAAAAGCCCACGCCCACGGCGCGCTGCTTGTTGCGGTCTTTACCGAAGTCATTTCGCTGGGCATGCTGGAGCCGCCGGGCGCCAAGGGCGCCGATATTGTGGTTGGCGAAGGCCAGTCGATCGGCAATCCGCTGACCTTTGGCGGACCCTATGTCGGCCTGTTCGCGACGCGGCAGAAATATCTGCGGCAGATGCCCGGCCGGGTGTGTGGCGAGACGGTTGACGCGGCGGGAGACCGTGGCTTCGTGCTGACGCTTTCGACCCGCGAGCAACATATCCGCCGCGACAAGGCGACCTCGAATATTTGCACCAATTCAGGGCTTTGTTGCCTGGCCTTCACCATCCACATGACCCTGTTGGGCGAAGCAGGTTTGCGCAAACTTGCCGAAGCCAATCACGCCCGCGCCTGCCAGCTTGCCGATGCGCTGGGTGCCGTGCCCGGCGTCGAGGTGATCAACGAGACGTTCTTCAATGAGTTCACGCTGCGTCTGCCCAAGCCGGCGAAAGATGCGGTGCGGGCGCTTGCCGAACGTGACGTGCTGGCCGGGGTGCCAGCCTCGCGGCTGGAGCCAGGTCATGCTGATCTCGACAATCTATTGATTGTAGCGGCGACGGAAACCGTGACTGATGCGGACATCGCCGCCTATGCCGATGCGCTGATGGAGGTGGTGTGATGAACGACCAAGGCCGCCCCACCCGTCCAAACGAAAACGATGACACCGTCGGCACACCGGTCCGGCCGACCTTCACCGGCAATCGCGCTTTGCAGCTGGAAGAACCGCTGATCTTCGAGATCGGCCGACCCGAAGCATGCGGTGTCGATATCGAGCCGGTCGCCAACGCCAAACCGAGGCTTGGAAATCACGCCCGATCCACGCCGATCGATCTGCCGGGCCTGTCGGAACCGGAGGCAGTGCGCCACTATGTGCGCCTCAGCCAAAAAAACTACGCCATCGACATGGGGCTTTATCCGCTGGGTTCGTGCACCATGAAGCACAATCCGCGGATCAACGAGACCATGGCGCGGCTGCCCGGCTTTGCCGATATTCATCCGCTGCAACCGCAATCCACCGTGCAAGGCGCGCTGCGGCTGATCGAGGAACTGGCCGGCTGGCTGACCACGATCACCGGCATGGCGTCGATCGCCATGTCACCCAAGGCCGGCGCCCATGGCGAATTGTGCGGCATGATGGCGATCAAGGCGGCACTGGCGGCGCGTGGCGAAGCACGCTCTTTCGTGCTGGTACCGGAATCGGCCCACGGCACCAATCCGGCGACCGCAGCGCTGCTCGGTTACAATGTGCTGGAAGTTCCTGCCCGCGACGACGGAACCGTCGACCCGGCCTCGGTGCAGGGACTGATCGATGCCCACCCGGGCGAGGTCGCGGCGATCATGCTGACCAACCCCAATACCTGCGGCCTGTTTGAACCCGATGTGGTGAAGATTGCCGATGCGATCCACGCCGCCGGCGGCTATTTCTACTGTGACGGGGCCAATCTCAACGCCATCATGGGCAAGGCGCGACCGGGCGATCTGGGTGTCGATGCCATGCATATCAACCTGCACAAGACCTTCTCCACGCCCCATGGCGGCGGCGGACCGGGTGCTGGCCCGGTAGTCTTGTCGCAAGCGCTGGCGCCGTTTGCGCCCCTTCCCTTCGTGACCAAGGCGGACGGGCGATACCGGCTGGTTGAATCAAAAGATGACGACAGCTCTGCGGATGCGTTCGGCCGGTTGACGGCGTTTCACGGGCAAATGGGCATGTTCGTGCGGGCGTTGGCGTGGATGCTCTCGCACGGTGCCGATGGCATGCGGCAGGTGTCCGAGGATGCGGTGCTGAATGCCAATTACATCCGGGCCGGCTTGTCAGACCTGATGTCCCTCCCGTTCCCTGATCATCCGTCGATGCACGAGGTGCTGTTTGACGATACGTTCCTCAGGGATACCGACGTCACGACGCTGGATTTCGCCAAGGCGATGATCGATGAGGGTTATCATCCGATGACCATGTATTTCCCGCTGGTTGTCCATGGTGCGTTGTTGATCGAACCGACGGAATCGGAATCCCGCGCGAGTCTCGATCTGTTCATCGCAACGCTGCGTGATCTGGTTTTCGCCGCCAAAGACGGCGCGGCCGAACGGTTTACCCAGGCGCCGCGCTTTGCGCCGCGAAAACGGCTCGATGAAACCGGTGCGGCCCGCAAGCCGATCTTGAAATGGACACCGCCCCCGCCATTTGAAGCGGCAGCGGAGTGATGCAATGCAAAGATTTTTCGAGATTTACGAGCGGGCCGTTGCCCGCCATGGCGCGGAGAACCTGAAGGCGCGATTTGCCGATCATACGCCTAAAACGCCGGCGCAACTGGCGGCAATTCCCGACGACCGATGGCTGGCTGTCCTGACCCGCTGTGTCTTCCAGGCCGGATTCAACTGGAAGGTCATCGACAATAAATGGGACGGCTTCGAGGAAGCCTTTGAGGGGTTTGCGCCCGGGCGCTGGGCCATGGCGCCGGACGACGATCTGGATGCGCTGGCCAAGGATACGCGCATCGTCCGCAACCCGCAGAAAATTCGCACCGTGCGCGAAAACGCCGTGCTTCTGACCGATCTGGCCAAAGAGCATGGCAGCGCGGCGCGGTTTTTTGCCGATTATCCAGCCAGCGATCAGGTTGGGCTGCAGGCTATCCTGAAAAAACGTGGCAGCAGGCTTGGCGGCATGACGGCGCAGTATTTTCTGCGTTTCATCGGCAAGGACGGCTTCATCCTGTCTCGGGACGTGATTGGTGCGCTGATTTCCGCTGGCGTTATCGACAGAGCGCCAACGTCCGCGAAAGCGCTCAATGCCGTTCAGACGGCGTTCAATGATTGGGCTGCGGAATCTGGCCGGCCGATGACGGAGATCAGCCGGATGCTCGGCCTGTCGCTCGACGTACCGCGCGAATAATAGTTGCCGGCGATCAGGCCGGCTCTGTCCAACTGGCCAGGGCGTCAACTGTCTGTGGGATATCGGCGTGGCGGCGCACAACGGTCAAGGCACCGGCGTCCATCAGAACCTCGGCATGACCGGGCCAGGAATGCCTGCCGCCGGTGAAGCCGATTACTCTCATACCGGCAGCGACTGCGCCGGCGACACCGTGGGTGGAATCCTCAACGACAATGACTTCGGCAACCGGCGTTTCTAGTTCCTGCGCGGCGTGCAAAAACACATCCGGCGCCGGCTTGCCACGACCCTCGCGCACTTCGCGGGCTGAATAGACATAGGGCCGGAAGCGGTCCCAAAGACCGGTTCGGGTTAATGTGGTTTCAAGGCGTGAACCGGGTGAGTTCGAGCAAACGCACCGGGCAAAATCGAGCCGGTCCAGCATATCGTGAACCCCCCCGATCGCTTCCACTTCGCGAGCCAGCCGGACATCCAGTTCGGTTTCGGAACGCTGGACCATATCATCGGGGATGGCACGGCCGATCTCGTCTTCGACGGAGGCGTATATCTCCTCCGCCGTCAGGCCTGCGAAGCGGGCAGCAACTTCCAGCGGTGTGAGAACCAGACCCACTTCGGCGAAGAGTTCGCTATCCAGTTTGGCGGCAATATATTCGGAATCGATCAAGACCCCGTCGCAGTCAAATATTACGATCATGTTTCGCTGTTTACCCGAATATGCACCAAGAACAAGGGGCAGCTTGCCGCGACGCCGGGGCGGCGGTAGGTTGCGAGAAGAAACTCGGGAGCACGCCAAGTTGCGTTATGTATCGACCCGCGGCGAGGCGCCGGCGTTGGGATTTTGCGATGCTGTTCTGACCGGACTTGCATCGGACGGTGGCCTGTACGTGCCGGAAACCTGGCCGTCCTTTTCGCCTGATGACATTGCTCGCATGGGCGGGCTTTCCTATGCCGAACTGGCCTATACGGTGATTTGCCGATTTGCCGGCGTTGACGGTGACACTGATACGCACGGCGAGATTACCGGCGTGCAACTGAAATCCATTATCGACGGTGCCTATGGCACTTTCCGGCATCCAGCTGTTGCCCCACTGAAACAGCTGGACAGTAATCATTTTCTGCTGGAACTGTTTCACGGTCCGACGCTCGCCTTCAAAGATGTCGCCATGCAGTTTCTGGCGCGGTTGATGGATCATATCCTCACCGTGAGGGACCAGCGGGCGACTATCGTTGGCGCCACCTCCGGTGACACGGGCGGCGCGGCAATCGAAGCGTTTCGCGGCCGCGAGCGGGTGGATATCGCTATCCTGTTTCCCGACGGCAAGGTTTCGTCGATACAGCGCCGCCAGATGACGACAGCGAGCGAGCCAAATGTCCGCGCGATCGCCATCGAGGGCAATTTTGACGACACCCAGGCGCTGCTCAAGGGCCTGTTCAACGATCAGGCATTTCGCAAGCGGGTCCGGTTATCGGGGGTCAATTCCATCAACTGGGGACGCATCGTTGCGCAGATTGTCTACTATTTCTCCGCGGCAACATCGCTTGGCGCGCCGCATCGGTCAGTGTCGTTCACCGTGCCGACAGGCAATTTCGGCAATGTGTTTGCAGCCTATGCGGCCAAGCAGATGGGTCTGCCGATCGACACGCTGGTGATCGCAACCAATGTCAACGACATCCTGCACCGCACCGTGGAAACCGGGCGGTATGAGACCCGTGGCGTGCATCCAACCCAATCGCCATCCATGGATATCCAGGTATCATCCAACTTTGAGCGATTTTTGTTTGAGAGCCAGGGCCACGATAGTGCGGCGGTGCGCAGGCAAATGGCCAGCCTTGCCCAATCCGGCGCTTTCACTCTGGAAGATGCCGGCGGGAAGGCATTGGGCGACACTTTTGTTTCAGGCTCGTGCGACGAAGATGAAACGAGTGCCACAATGGCGCGTATCTTCAAGCTGACCGGAGAGATTGTCGATCCGCATACGGCGGTTGGACTGTCGGTTGCCGAGCGCTGCCGGAATCCGGCGGTACCGATGATCTCGCTGGCAACCGCGCATCCGGCAAAGTTTCCCGATGCCGTCCGGGCAGCGACAGGCCAGACACCGCGGCTACCGGAATGGTGTGCCGACCTCGCCGACAAGCCGGAACATTACCGGGTTCTGCCGGCGGATCTTGAAACCGTGGCGCAAGCAATCGAATATGGCGAAGCGCCGTCCTTACCACTGCCTGAGGGGGCATTATGAGCGTTCAGGTCAGCCTTCTTGAAAACGGCCTCCATGTGGTCACCCACGATATGGCCCATCTGGAAAGCGTGGCGCTGGGCGCCTGGGTGCAGGCGGGTGCCCGTTCGGAAGCGCCGGGTGATCATGGCATTTCGCATTTGCTTGAACATATGGCGTTCAAGGGAACGAAAAAGCGCAGTGCCCGTGAAATTGCCGAGGCGATCGAAGCCGCTGGCGGCGAGGTCAATGCGGCAACAAGCGTTGAAAATACCGCCTATTATGTCCGGCTGCTGCAAGACGATCTGGCGCTCGGTATCGATGTGTTGTCGGATATTCTGGCCAATTCGGTGTTTGAGCCCGAAGAACTGCACCGCGAAAAACATGTTATCCAGCAGGAAATTGGCGCTGCAGCCGACATGCCGGAAGACCGGGTCTTTGACCTGTTCCAGGAAGCGGCGTTTCCTGATCAAGCAATGGGCCGCGCCATCCTTGACACACCGGAATCGGTCGAGCGTTTCAGCGAAGATGATCTGCGCCGCTTTCTGAATACCCATTATCGCGGACCCAATATGGTGATATCGGCGGCCGGACGCCTCGATCACGACAATGTCGTGGCCTTGGCGCGGCAGACCTTTGCCGGCTTTTCCTTTGAAGACGCCCCCAAGCCGGATGCCGGTCGCTACATCGGCGGCATGAAGCTTGAAGACCGGCCGTTGCAGGAAGCACAAATCCTGATCGGATTTGGCGGTCCGTCCTATTTGTCCGATGACCTTTATGCCGGTCAGCTGCTGTCGGCGATCCTGGGCGGCGGCATGGCTTCACGGCTTTTTCAGGAAGTCCGGGAAACGCGCGGGCTGTGCTACTCCATCTATGCGTTCCAGTGGCCGTTTGCCGATACCGGTCTGTTCGGCATTCATGCGGCCACATCGCGGGAAGATGTCGGCGAACTGGTACCGGTCATTCTTGATGAGGCGATGAAACTCAGCGATGCGGTCGATGAAACCGAGCTTCAGCGTGCCAAAACCCAGATGCGGGCGGGATTGCTGATGACGCTGGAAAGTCCGGCGGCCCGCGCCGGGCAGATGGCCCGGCATATGCAGATCTATGGCCGGCCAATGAGCCTTGATGATATTGTAGCGCGCATAGAAGCGGTCACATCTGCTGATATTGAGGCGCTGGCCCAGAAAATTCTTTCATCGCCGCCGACCCTTGCAGCCGTCGGTCCGCTCGCCGGATTGCCGGATCTTGATGTGATCTCCGCCCGCCTTGGTCAATCAACCCACCAGACAAAAAGCGCTGAACATGGTCTTTTTGCGGGCTAGCACCGCGCCGGACAGCGATCCGGTCTTATCTGGCGATGGCGTTCACCTTCGAACCCCCTCGGTCAATGATTATTCGGAGTGGATGGCATTGCGCGGGGAAAGCCGCGCATTCCTGACACCGTGGGAGCCGGTCTGGCCGTCCGATGATCTGACCCGGAGCGCATTTCGCAAACGTATCAGACGATACGCGGTGGAGATCCGGGCCGATCAGGCGTATCCGTTTTTCATATTTCGCCAGGGCGATGGGACGCTGGTTGGCGGCCTGACCCTGTCCAACATTGCCCGGGGCATGACCCAGTCGGCGACAATCGGTTACTGGGTCGGACAAAAATATGCCCAACAGGGCCATATGTCGGCGGCGCTGCGGGCGATCATCCCTCATGCATTCGACACCTTGCATCTGCACCGGCTGGTTGCGGCCTGCCTGGCGCACAATGAGGCGTCCTTGCGCCTGCTGGACAGCGCCGGTTTCAAGCGCGAAGGGATCGCGCGGGGATTGGTTTGCATCAACGGGCGCTGGCAGGATCATATCGTTTTGGCCTTGCTGACCGAGGATCCGAGACCATAGATCTTTTGGAAAGGCCGTAATGCAGCGTAACTATTGCGCTAATCGCCGAACTTCCGGCACATTTGTGCGCTTGTGATGGTGAACTTCCCCCTATAGAGATTTGCAACCTTTTCGTGTCGCGGAGTTGTCGTATTGCGCCTGCGTTTTCATGCTGTTCGGATCTGGATGTTGCTGGTGTGCCTTGTTGCGGCAGCGCCGGCGTTTGCGCTTGAAGCAATCTCTATTCCGCTGGATGCAACGACCATTGATCTGACCCGTATCGTCGAGCAGCATTTCAACGAAAACGACAAAATCCAGGTATCAACGGCGCCGGCCGCCGACGGGATTGTCCGGCGCATATCCGTCCCGTCCGAACAATCGTCCGGCGTGTCAGACTGGGTGGTGTTTGCACTCGCCAATGATTCCGATGAACAGATTGACCGGCTGCTGGTTTCGACCAATTACCGGCTTGCCGGATCAAAGCTCATCTGGCCGGATCTGGGCTCACAGCGGATTTTGACGATTACTCCCAGTGAAGGTTTTCCGCCCGACCGAATCGAAAATTCGCAACACGATATCTACCGGATCACCCTTGATCCGGGTGCGATCGTGACATTCGTGGCGGAGCTTCAAACCGCCAACTTGCCGCAATTCCATCTATGGGCGCCCGATGCCTATACCGACAATGTCAACAGCTACACCTTGTATCGAGGGATCGTGCTGGGCATTGCCGGCCTGTTGGCGCTGTTTCTGACTGTCCTTTTCGTCGTCAAGGGCACGGCCATGTTCCCGGCGACGGCGGCTTTGGCGTGGGCTGTACTGGCCTATGTTGCCATAGATTTCGGCTTCCTTGATGCTGCCTTCAACATTGCTCCGGCGTCCAATCCGGAATGGCGGGCGGCCACCGAGGTGCTGCTTGCCGGCGGCATTGTCGTCTTCCTCTATACCTATCTGCACCTGCATCGCTGGCACGTACGCTACAGCCATGTCGCCTTTGCCTGGCTGCTGGGCCTGGTGATCCTGGCCGGTGTGATCTTGATCGATCCATCGGTGGCCGCTGGCATCGCGCGGATATCGATGGGTGTGACTGCCTTTATCGGCCTGATCGTGGTAATTTATCTGGCACTTCACAATTACGACCGGGCAATCATGTTGATCCCGACCTGGCTGGTCCTTGTTTTCTGGGTCGGCGCGTTCTGGCTGGCAGCGATCGGATATGCCGACAATCCGACCGTGCAGCCGGCCCTTGCAGGGGGACTGGTCCTATTAATCATGCTGGTGGCCTTCACCATCATGCAACACGCCTTTTCCGGCGGCGCGCTGGCACAGGGATTGATCAGCGATGCAGAGCAAAAAGCGCTGGCGCTTATCGGTGCCGGCTATGCGGTCTGGGACTGGGATGTCGCCCGGGACCGGATCGAGGTCGGCCGGGATGTTGAAAAATTGCTCGGCGTCAAACGCGGCGCGTTGGAAGGCCCGGCCCGAAACTGGCTCGGCATTATCCATCCCGGCGACCGGGACCGGTTTCGCACCGTCCTTGATACGCTGGTCAACAAGCGCCGGGGTCGCATCGATCAGACATTCCGGTTGCGGGCGGCGGACGGGCATTTCCTGTGGTTTTCGCTGAAGGCCCGGCCGATTGTCGGTACCGATGGCGAGGTCATGCGCTGCACCGGCACAATTGCCGACGTTACCGATGCCAAGATTGCCGAAGAGAGGCTGTTGCATGATTCCATATTCGACAATCTGACCGGTCTGCCCAACCGGGAACTGGTGCTGGACCGGCTGGAACACGCCCTCACCCGCTGGACGGTGGAAGGCACTGCCAAGCCGACAGTGCTGGTTCTGGATCTTGATGAATTCAAGGCAATCAATGACGCCCATGGCCATTCGGTGGGCGATTCGGTGTTACTGGCGATATCCCGGCGGCTGTCGCGCATGTTGCGCAGCCAGGACACGCTGGCGCGTCTGCATGGGGATTCCTTTGCCGTTATCGTTTTGTCGGAAACCGGGCGGGCACAGATATTCGCGTTTGCCGATGAAATCACCAAGGCACTGAAAGCCCCGATATCCATCGGCGAACAGGATGTCTTCCTGTCGGCATCGATCGGCGTCGCCATCCCGGAAGAAGGCGTGCGGGCGCAGGAACTATTCCGGCAAGGCGAAGCGGCGAGTTTCCACGCCAAAAAGCTGGGCGGCGGCCGCATGGAGAGTTTCCGGCCATCGCTGGGCACCGGTAACAACAAACTCAATATGGAAGAAGAATTGCGCGAGGCGCTGGACGGCGGCGAACTGCAGCTGGCTTATCAACCGATCGTGGAACTGGCTGACCGGTCCGTTGCCGGCTATGAAGCACTGCTGCGCTGGGAGCACAAAGATCGCGGGATCATTTCACCGAGCGAATTCATTCCGGCGGCCGAAGAAAGCGGACTTATCATCCAGCTTGGCCTGTTTGCGCTGGAAAGGGCCGCGCGCGATCTGGCGATCTGGCAGAACGAAGTATTTGAAGGGCATCTACCCTTTGTGTCGGTCAATGTGTCCAGCGCCCAGTTGTTGCGCCACGATCTGATCAATGACGTGAAGTCGGTACTGGCCCGCTCCGGTGTGGTACCGAGTACGCTGAAACTGGAAATCACCGAATCCCTGGTCATGCGAAACCCCGAATTTGCGGCGAAGGTATTGGCGAAAATTCGCGACCTGGGCGCCGGGCTGGCACTGGATGATTTTGGCACCGGCCATTCGTCGATGTCCTACCTTCAGCGCTTTCCCTTCGACACCTTGAAGATCGATCGCTCATTCGTACGTTCAAACGGATCGGCGACCCGTCCGGTTATACTGAAATCCATGGTAACCCTTGCCCACGATCTGGGTATGAATGTGATCGCCGAGGGCCTGGAATCAGAAAGCGAGGCCGACGAATTGATCGAGCTGGATTGTGAATTCGGGCAGGGATTTCTGTTTGGCAAACCGATATCAGCGAGTGCCGTCACCCAGCAGTTCCGCAATAACCAGAGCGTCGCCAAAACCGGTTGAAGCCGATCAGGCGTGACCACCTTCCATTGACAGCATGGCCGGATCGACGCCCAGCTTGCTGAGCGCCCGGGCGTACCGCACGTCGACATCATCGTCGAAAAGAATTTCCGGATCGGGATCACAGATCAGCCAGCCATTAGCCTGGATCTCGCTTTCCAGCTGACCCGGCGCCCAACCGGCATAGCCCAGAGCCAGCAGGACATTGCGCGGCCCGCGCCCGCCGGCGATGGCGCGCAGGATATCAAGCGTTGCGGTCAGGTTGATCCCGTCAGAAATTTCCAATGTTGCCTTGTCGGCGCGATAATCAGCGGAATGCAAAACAAAACCGCGGCCGGTTTCCACCGGTCCGCCACGAAGGACCCTGATTTCGCTGTGAAGCGGGCTGCTGTCGGCCGGCAACTCTATCTCCAGCTGAAGAAGCAGTTCGGCGAATGCCAGATCCTGGACGGCCTTGTTGACGACAAGGCCCATGGCGCCGTCCTGCGTGTGCGCGCACAGATAGACCAGCGTCCCGGCGAACCGGTCGTCGGTCATCTGGGGCATGGCGATCAATATTCGGCCGCTGAGATAGCCGTCATCGTCTTGCGGTGTTTTCGGATCGTCAAAGGGCTGCACGGCCATGGGCAATAGTAACAATGCGCCAGGGGGGCTAACAAGAGACAATGTGCAGCAGCCTTTACCAATTTCCGGTCGTTCCGGTCTCACGGCCTTCACAACCATATGATGCAAATTCACTGGGCTGAACCGTATTTAATTACCAGTAGCGGCTATAGGATTGTCCATGTTTCAACGTTCCAAATACGCCCTGATTGCCACCCTTTTGATCTTGATGCACAGCGCTTCGGGTGCATTGGCTGCAGAATCGGTCTGGATTGATGATCACGCCTCGCGTTTCCGGCTGCTACTGGCAGAGATGCCGTCAGGTGATTTCGCTGGCGGGATCGAGATCCAGATGGATCGGGGCTGGCACACTTACTGGCGCGTGCCCGGCGATGTCGGGGTGCCGCCGCTGTTTGATTTTTCCGCGTCGCGAAATGTCCGCTCGATCACTGTTGGATGGCCGGTGCCGGAGCGCTACGACGATGATGGTGGCGTATCGCTAATCTATCGCGATCAAGTGATTTTCCCGCTCGAAATCGAACTGGAACGGCTTGATGAACCGGTCGAACTGGCGATCAAGGCCTTTTACGGCGTGTGCGAGGTCATCTGCATTCCGGTGCAATCCCAGGCGCAACTGGCGCTGCAAAAGGGCGAGAAGGATACGCCGCTGGCGCGGATTTCCATCAACCAGTCGCAATCCAACCTGCCGGGGGAACCGGTACCAGGCATCTTCGACATCGCTTCGGTAGCAGCGGCGGACAAGGCGCTGACCATTGAGGTGACGGTGCCTGAAGGTGGCGATGCGGACCTGTTTTCGGTTCCGCCGGATGGCTGGTATCTGGCGCAGCCTAAACCGGTCGGCCGTGACGGTTTGATACAGACCTTCCGGCTGCCGCTGGCCGGCATGCCGAAGGATGCCGACACGGCTGGCCGGACATTCCATTTCGTCGCGTCCATCGCCTCCAAAGCTATTGCGCAATCGGTCACGATTGGTGAATAAGGGCGTTCCTCGCGAAATCCGCCAATATTCCGGACCCATATCATGACCATTTCCGCAGGCGAACGGTTGCCCGATGTCACGTTTCACGGCTATGCCGACGATGCGCCGACAACCCTTTCAACGGCCGATATATTTGATGGCCGCCGGGTTGTGCTGATCGGCGTCCCGGGCGCCTTCACCAAGACATGCAGCAATGCTCATTTGCCGGAATTTATTGCCGCCCATGATGCGATCATCGCGGCCGGCATCGACCGTATTGTCTGTGTCGCGGTCAATGATGCCTACGTCATGAATGCCTGGGGCAAGGCGCTCGGCGGCGATGACAAAATCTGGTTTGTCGGCGACCCGCATTGTGAGTTCACCAATGCAATTGGCGTTGCCACTGCTTCGACGGATGTGCTCGGCGTTCGTTGCCGGCGCTTTGCGCTGGTGGCCGACAATGGCGTGGTGACACAGATGAACCTTGAACCGGTGCCGGGCCTGGATGTCAGCCGGGCCGGGGTGATTCTTGCGGCGCTAACGGCCTGACGATCGCGTTTCTGGCGCGTGCGCGGCTGATCGGCGGCAGAAACTAAATCACCTTGTAAGGTGCCATGGCCTGCCGGGCCAATTCGTCGGCGCGTTCGTTCCATTCGTCGCCGGCATGGCCCTTTACCCAGTGCAGGGCCACGTCATGACGATCGATCTGCGATTCCAGTTCCTGCCACAGTTCGACATTTTTCACCGGTTTCTTCGCCGCTGTCCGCCAGCCGTTCTTCTTCCAGTTGGCGATCCACTTGGTGATGCCGTCGCGGACATAGGTGCTGTCGGTGTAAAGATCGATCACGCAGGGCCGGGTCAGCGCCTTCAGGGATTCGATCGCCGCCAACAGTTCCATGCGATTGTTGGTGGTGAGTACATCGCCGCCGGATAGTTCGCGCTCGCGGCCCTTGAACTGCATGATCGCACCCCAGCCGCCGGGCCCTGGATTGCCTGAACAGGCGCCATCAGTGTGAATGATGACGCGGTTATCTTCAGGTTCGGTCAAAGGTCGATCCCGTAGTCGGCGGCGCTTTTGACCGAACGGTGGAAACGCAGCCTCGTGACGTACTCCATTGGATCCTTGGGCGTAACCAGCGCGCCTTCGGGCACTGTCAACCAGTCGTGCAGGCGGGTCAAAAGGAAGCGCAGCGCTGCGCCCCGCGCCAGCACCGGCAGGGCGTCGCGTTCGACATCGGTCAACGACCTGCCGGTCTGATAGCCGTTGAGCAAGGCGCGGGCCTTGGTAACGTTGAAGCTGTTGTCCTGCTCAAAACACCAAGCGTTCAGACAGATCGCGATGTCGTAGGCCAGGCTGTCATTGCAGGCGAAATAAAAGTCGATCACACCGGACAATTCGTCCTTCAGGAAGAAGACATTGTCGGGAAACAGATCAGCGTGGATGATGCCCTGGGGCAATCCGTCCGGCCACAGGCTGTCAAGCGCGTCCAGTTCTTCATCGATCAGCGCGGTCAGGCCAGGCCGAACGCTGTCGGCGCGCTGACGGGAAGCATCGAACAAGGGCCGCCACTGGCTGTGGGACAGGCCATTTTGCCGCTGCAACGCAAAGCCTTCGCCAGCCTTGTGCATGGCTGCAAGTGTTGCCCCGAGTGCTGCACAGTGGGCCGGTTTGGGACGGCGCACCCACATGCCGTCAAGAAAGTTGATAATTGCCGCCGGCCGGTCGGCCAGCTGGCGCAAGGTCTTGCCGTCGCGCGCCCGGATCGGCAGCGGACAGGACAAGCCCTTGCCGGACAGATGCTCCATCAAACCCAGGAAGAACGGCAAATCGCCCTCCTCCACCCGCTTTTCATAGAGGGTCAAAATGAAATAGCCGGCTTCGGTGTGCAGCAGATAGTTGGAGTTTTCCACGCCCTCGGCAATGCCCTTGAAGGCCAGCATCGCCCCCAGATCATAACTGGACAGAAAGGCTTCCAGCTCGGTATCGGAAACGTCGGTATAGACGGCCATCGATACTGCCGCTCAAGCCGCGTCGTCGCGCAACGACCGGGGCAGCATGAACGTCACGTCCTCGTCGGCGGTGGTGACCAGTTCGACGGCGACATCGAACCGTTCGGCGAATGCTTCGATTACTTCTTCAACCAGAGTCTCGGGCGCCGAAGCGCCGGCAGTCACTGCAAGAGATCCGACACCGGTAAAATCGGCCCAGTCGATATCGGTGGCGCGCTGGATCAAAATGGCCTTGGGGCAATTGGCGCGCTCGGCCACTTCGCGCAGGCGCTGGGAATTGGACGAGTTGGGCGCGCCGACGACAATCATCGTGTCTACCCGCGAGGCTACGGCCTTGACCGCCTCCTGGCGGTTGGTGGTGGCATAGCAGATATCGTCCTTGTGGGGCCGGACAATATCGGGGAACCGGCGCTCCAGTACGGCGACAATCTGCGCCGTGTCATCGACCGACAGTGTGGTCTGGGTGATCCAGGCAAGGTCGGCAGCGCTTTTGGGCCGAAACCCTTCGGCATCTTCAACCGTCTCGACCAGCGTCACTGCGCCGGTTGGCAACTGGCCCATAGTCCCTTCGACTTCCGGGTGGCCACGATGGCCGATCAGCACGATTTCCCGGCCACGCCGATGATGTAGCACGGCTTCCTTGTGAACCTTGGAAACCAGCGGGCAGGTTGCGTCGAGATAGAACAGGTTGCGCGCCGCGGCGGCTTCGGGAACGCTTTTCGGCACGCCATGGGCGGAGAATATGACCGGCTGATTGGTAGCCGGAATTTCATCCAGATCCTCCACGAACACGGCACCCTTGGCGCGCAAACTGTCGACGACAAACCGGTTGTGAACGATCTCATGGCGCACATAGACCGGGGCGCCATGGCGTTTGAGTGCTTCCTCGACAATCTGAATAGCGCGATCGACGCCGGCGCAAAAACCGCGTGGCGCGCAAAGCAGGATCGTCAAAGGTGGGCGTATCGTCTGTTCGTTCATGATGCATTGGACTTAGTGGCGGGCACGCGCTGCCGTCAAGCGGGCCATTCATGCAATATCGGTTAAAATTTCCCGTGCAGCCGCCGCCAACTGAAAACCATGAACACAATCGCCAGTGCGCCGGCGAGGCCGTACCAGGTCAGGGCGTATTGCAGATGGTTATTTGGATATCGGTTGCGGGTCTCACCGGCCTGGGGCAAGCCAGAAAGCGGTGTTTCTTTCGCAACCAGATCAATCGTGAACGGTGCGAGCGGGCCTACAAGTTCCTTGGCGGCTGACAGATCACCGATATTGCGGGCGTAAAACTGGTTGTTTGCCGGATCATCGGTCGGCGTGAATTTGGTGCGCGGCTCATCGGGGCGAATCAGGCCGATCAGCGTTGTGGTCTCACTGTCGGGAATTTCCTTACGGTCGGCGAGGTGATGACGACCGTCTGGCGCAAAGCCGCGATTGACCCACACGGTGCCGCCAGCAGCAAGCCGCAGCGGGGTGACGATCCAATAGCCGGGGCCCTTATACTTTCCTCTGGCGTCAGGCAGGTTGGTGAATACCCACGCTTCCCGGTCGTGCAGAAATCGACCCCGCAACATGACTGGACGATACAAACTGGCAGCCACATCAAACTGCGGCCAATCGGCAGCCGCCGAAATCAGGACAGGCTTTTGCTGCGGCCGTTCATTGGCAACCTCGACCAGCGCCACTTTCCAGGCCAGCCGGCGGAGTTGCCAGTTGCCCAGCGAGACCAGAATTACGAAGACGATCAGCGCGGCAACACCGGGAAGCACAAGGCTTCTTGCCGCTGACTTGCTAGCAGCCATTTATCCGGAATATCTGTTTTTGCGCCAGCGCGCTCAAGAGGGTCGATCCCATTCGCCCTGACGGGCCCGGTTTACATATTGCAGCGCGATCATGATGCCTTTCAACGGTCGCAACGTGCCAAACGACAAGATCAGGATGAGTGGCACCCAGAGAATGAAATGGACCCAGAACGGTGGCTCGTAGCTCAATTCAACAATGAGCGCGCCGCCGGCAACGATGAAGCCGACGATGAGGATGACAAATACCGCCGGGCCGTCGGCGGAATCGGCGAAATCAAAATCCAGACCGCAGGCCTTGCAGGCAGGCGCCAAGGTCAGAAAACCGGCAAATAGCCTTCCTTCGCCACAACGCGGACAGCGACCGCGCGCGCCAACGTTTATCGGCTCCTGAGCCGGATAGTGGGCTGACGGGTCCGGATTTTCAGTCATGGCCTCATTGCCTGTTGGCGGACGCCGTGCATGGCAGGTGCCGATGTTTTCCGGCAACCTCACTTATGTCTGTTGGATCAGCAACGTGCGATCAGTGCACGGTGGCGCCGGCAGAACCCCAGATATAGATGCAGACGAACAGGAACAACCACACCACGTCGACGAAATGCCAGTACCACGCCGCCGCCTCAAAGCCGAAATGCTGCTTGGGCGAGAAGTGGCCCTTGTAGGCTCGAACCAGACACACCGTCAGAAAGATCGTCCCGATCAATACGTGAAAGCCGTGAAAGCCAGTCGCCATGAAAAATGTCGCGCCATAGATACTGTCGGAAAATCCGAATGCGGCATGGGCGTATTCATAGGCCTGAACACAGGTAAACAGCGTGCCCAGTATCACCGTGATCCACAGGCCCCGGATCAGGCCCTTGCGGTCATTGTGCAAAAGCGCGTGGTGCGCCCAGGTCACAGTGGTGCCCGATGTCAAAAGGATCAAGGTGTTCAAAAGCGGCAGATGGAACGGGTCAAAAACCTGGATGCCCTCGGGCGGCCACTTGCCGCCGGTATACTCCACCCGCGCATATTGTTGCGCTTCGTTGGCGAACAGGCTGGCATCGAAAAAAGCCCAGAACCAGGCGACGAAAAACATCACCTCCGAGGCGATGAACATGATCATGCCGTAGCGCAGATGCAGCTGGACGACGCGGGTATGGTGGCCGGAATGGGCCTCCTTCACCACATCGACCCACCAGGCAAACATGGTGTAGGCGACACCGATGAAGCCCGGCAATGTCCAGGCCCAGCTTGCGCCGTGCATGGCGCTGATCGCGCCGACAGCGAGCAGGAACGCCGATAGCGCACCGATTGCCGGCCACGGGCTCGGATCAACCAGGTGGTAGTCATGTTGTTGTGCGTGGGCTTCAGCCATGTCTGTCTCTTTGTTTTGGCAGCTGGCCCGATGTGCCCCCGGACCGCCTGATGGGTCTACAATCTTTTTTGGGTTTCGTCAGTGATTGTCTGCGCGACCGGTTGTCCCGCCTTTTTTTCTACGGATCCTTGCGCATCCGCGACAGTTTTTTCAGCATCTATCACCGGAAAAAACGAATAAGACAGGGTGATGGTCCGGGTCGCGTCCAGATCCGAATCGTCGACGATTGCCGGATCGATGAAAAACTGCACACCCATTTCGAACGTTTCGCCGGGCATAAGGTCCTGCCGGGTAAAGCAGAAACATTCGATCTTGTTGAAGTAGGCGCCGGCGGCGTCCGGGGTCACGTTGAACGTCGCGGTGCCGCTGGTTGCCACACTGGCTGTGTTCGTCGCCACAAAGGTCGCGATACCGGTTTCGCCGACATTCAGCACCAGTTGTGGTTCTGCCGGGTGAAAATTCCATGGCATGCCAGACACATTGGCATCAAACCGAACCGTAATTTCACGTTCCAACACGACATCGGCGCCAGCATCGGCGCGCTGGGTTGTTCCGCCATAACCAGTTGCCCGGCAGAAAAGGTCGTAAAGGGGAACCGCTGCGTAGGCCATGCCGACCATGGCCACGACGATGACGGCCAACGCACCGGCTGTCCGGACATTTGTCTTGTCGCCTTTGGGGCCGATATCTGATTTTTGTGTGGGGGCGGGCGTTGTCATCGCGACCGCCTCACAGAGCCCGTTCAAAAAGGTTAGCGCCGAGCTTGGCCATGGTGATGAAGTAAAACATCACGGCCAGCGCGGCGAGTGCCGCGCCCAGCGCAATCGACCGGCGACGGCGGCGGCGCAATTGTTCCGGGCTCAGGGTCAGCGGTACGGACATGGTCTCAGGCCCCCATCAACCGGGCGAAAACGGCTTCGCCAAGAAGGACCAGGAAGATGGCAAACAGATAGAATATCGAAAATCCAAACAGCGATTTCGCGGCACGGTTGTCTCCGCCTTCCGGCTCGCGCAGTACGGCGATGGCGCGGCGGACAAACTCCAGCCCAAGCGCTATTGAGGCGATCAGATAGACCGGCCCGGCCATCCCCAGGCCGTATGGTGTGAGGCCAACGACCGCCAATATCGCCGCGTAGACGATGATCTGACGGCGGGTCGCGGCATCGCCTGCAACATTGGGCAACATCGGCACCCCGGCGCGGGCATAATCGCCGACCTTGAACAGCGCCAGCGCCCAGAAATGGGGCGGGGTCCAAAGGAAGATAATCGCGAACAAGATCAACGGCTCGACCGACAGGGATCCGGAGACCGCAGCCCAGCCAATAACCGGCGGCAGTGCGCCGGCCGCCCCGCCGATAACAATATTATGGGCGGTCCAGCGTTTCAGGATCATCGTATAAATGACCGCATAGAAAAAGATCGTGAACGCCAAAAGTACGGCCGACAACCAGTTGATGGCGATGCCCAGGACCATCACCGACAGGACCGACATTATCAACCCGAAGGCCAGCGCCTCACCGGGAGTGACCCGGCCTGAGGGGATCGGACGGCGCGCTGTGCGGGACATGACCGCATCAATATCGGCGTCGTACCACATGTTGAGGGCGCCGGCGGCCCCTGCCCCGACTGCAATAGACAAAATCGCGACAACGGCCAGAACCGGATGCAACGCGCCCGGCGCCGCAACCATGCCGACAAGCGCCGTGAAAATGACCAACGACATGACGCGCGGTTTCAGCAGCGCAAAATAATCGCCAACATCCGCGCCGTCGGTGTCGGCGGCAGGCAGGTCCAGCCGGATGTCAGTCACTGGTCATTCTCATTCATTCCTGTAGCGCGCCACCCGCTATCAGCGGATACGCGGCAGTTCTTCCCACTGGTGGAACGGCGGCGGCGAAGGCAGTTGCCATTCCAGCGTCGTTGCGCCCTCACCCCACGGATTGGGTCCAGCTTCGCGCTTGCGGGAGAAGGCTTCGATCACGCCATAGATGAAGATCAACACACCGATCGCCGACAAGTATGATCCGTATGAGGAGATCTGGTTCCAGCCGGCGAAGGCGTCAGGATAATCAATGTAACGCCGTGGCATCCCGGCAAGACCAAGAAAATGCTGAGGGAAGAACACCAGGTTGACGCCGATGAATGTCACCCAGAAATGAGTCTTGGCGATAAGAGAATTGTACATATAGCCGGACATTTTCGGGAACCAGTAGTACCAGCCGCAGAAGATGGCAAAGACGGCACCCAGTGACATTGTGTAGTGGAAATGGGCAACGACGAAATAGGTGTCGTGCAACGACCGATCGAGGCCGGCATTGGCCAGCTGGACGCCGGTTACCCCGCCGAGTGTAAACAAAAAGATGAAGCCGATCGCCCACAACATCGGGGTGCGCATGGTAATCGATCCGCCCCACATGGTGGCGATCCAGGAGAATATTTTCACGCCGGTCGGCACCGCAATGACCATGGTGGCAAAGACAAAATAGGCCTGCGTGTCGACATCCATACCGACGGTGTACATGTGGTGCGCCCAGACGATAAATCCGACAACACCGATGGCGACCATGGCATAGGCCATGCCGAGATAGCCAAAAATCGGCTTGCGGGAAAATGTCGAAACCACGTGTGAGATGATGCCAAAGCCCGGCAGGATCAGGATGTAGACTTCCGGGTGACCGAAGAACCAGAACAGGTGCTGGAAAAGGATCGGATCACCACCGCCTTCAGGCGCGAAAAACGTTGTGCCGAAATTGCGGTCGGTCAAAAGCATGGTAATGGCGCCCGCAAGAACCGGCAGCGACAACAGCAACAGGAAGGCGGTTACCAAAATCGACCAGGCAAACAGCGGCATCTTGTGCAAAGTCATGCCCGGGGCGCGCATGTTGAATATCGTGGTGATAAAATTGATGGCGCCGAGGATCGACGACGCGCCGGCCAGATGCAGTGCCAAAATGGCGAAATCCATCGCTGGCCCGGGTTGGCCGGCAGTGGAAAGCGGCGGGTAGACCGTCCAACCGCCACCGACGCCAAATCCGCCGGGTGGTCCCTCCATGAACATTGACATCACAAGCAGCAAAATTGCCGGCGGCAGCAGCCAGAACGATATATTGTTCATGCGCGGAAAGGCCATGTCCGGAGCGCCGATCATGATCGGTACAAACCAGTTGCCAAATCCGCCGATCAGGGCCGGCATGACCAGAAAAAAGACCATGATCAGGCCGTGGGCCGTCGTGAACACATTAAACATGTGCTTGCCGCCGTCAGTGGCAGCTTCGGGATCCATGCCATAAACAATCTGCGCCAGGCCATGGAAAATCTGAATGCCGGGCTCTTGCAACTCCATCCGCATGAAAACTGACAAAAGCCCGCCAATAACCCCCGCGGTAATCGCGAAGATCAGGTACATCGTGCCGATGTCCTTGTGATTGGTGGCATAGACGTATCGCTTCCAGCCGGTGGGATGGGCGTGGGCGTCGTGTGCTGCGGCGGTTGCCATATTCATTCAGCTCCTGCGCTTAATCATTGTGCGCGCGCTTCAGCGCGCGGCAGTTTTAACTTCACTTGAGCGGGATTTAATCAGGGTGGCCAACATAGCGTTGGCCGCATCAAGATCGTCGCTAGCTGCGGCAGCCCATTTGCTGAATTGGTCCGGCGATACGACCCGCACCGCCAACGGCATGAATGCATGATCCTTGCCGCACAATTCTGAACACTGACCGTAATAAATGCCTTCGCGGTCGGCCCGGAAATAGGTTTCATTCAGGCGCCCGGGAACAGCATCCGTCTTGATGCCGAAGGCGGGAACCGCGAAAGAATGAAGGACATCGGCGGCCGTGATCTGGACCCGGACGAATGCGTCGACCGGCACGACCAACGGATTATCGACAGCGAGCAGGCGGGGATCGTTCTCGCCGCGCTCCTCATCGGTCAGCATCAGCGCGTCGAAGCTGATATCGCCAGCAATGCCAAATGTCTTGCTGTCATCATCCGTGCTGTATTCATAACCCCAGTACCATTGGTACCCTGTGGCCTTGATGGTCAGGAATTTGGACTCTTTCGGATCGAAATCCTCGTAGATTTTACCCGGATCATACTGGGCATACAACAACCGGAATGACGGGACGGCGATCAAGACAAGTATCAAGATCGGTATGATAGTCCACAACACCTCGATCGTTGTGTTGTGGGTCACCTTTGACGGTTCGGGATTTGATTTGCTGTTGAACCGGATGATGCACCAGGCGAGTAGAGCCATAACAAAAATAACAATGACGGCTATAATAATAAGCGTGAAATTGCCGAACCAGGTTATCTGCTCCATCACTCGCGATGCCGGTGCCTGAAACGAAAGCTGCCACGGGTTGATGCCACTATCCTGCGCCAGGGCCGGCGAGAGCGCGATCATCGCCGTCCATGCCGCGACAATCGCGGCCAGAATGAACCGTATCTGACCGGTCAGCGTCAGCGCATTGCGTATCTGCATCATATCAATCCCGTATTCCTGCGTCGTGCCAGAACAACATAGGCGCCGCCAGAGCCGCCAATCTGGACCCCGACAGCATTATAAGACATATCAGTGTGCCGTCGTAGCCGTTTCCGGCCACCGACCACAAGTGCCGATGAACCACAGACGCGCAATGCCCGCAACGGGCAGATGCAGCTATTGATGCGGCAAATATGCGCGCAGGCGGGAAACCTGGAAGATCGACAAGGGAATGCCAGCGTTTCCTTGACACAATTGATTGGTCTGGTACCGCTTGCCGGACTGATTTCAGACGGGTCACCGAATCAGTTCATCCTATTTGTATTGGCCTGAACCGACCCATCATCCCGTGTGAGGATATCCGACCGTGTTTCGTTTGCTGTTGATCGGGTTATTCGCCCTGCTGCAATCCGTGTTCCTGGCACAGCCGCACAGCGCGCATGCCCAGGGAGCGGTCAAATCCACACATGGCGACTGGGAGGTGCGGTGCGATACGCCGCCTGGCGCCAAGAACGAACAATGCGTTGTCATGCAGTTCGTGACCGCCGAAGACCGCGAAAATGTCGGCCTGACGGTGATTGTCCTGAAAACCGCAGATCAACAATCGCGCATACTGCGGGTGCTTGCTCCGTTGGGCGTGTTGCTGCCGCGTGGTTTGGGTTTGCGCATTGATGACGCCGATCTTGGCTCTGCCGGATTTGTGCGGTGCCTGCCGAACGGCTGTGTTGCCGAAGTGATCATGGACGATGCGCTGATCGAGAAGATGAGCGCCGGTCAGCTGGCGACTTTCATCATTTTTCAGACACCGGAAGAAGGGATCGGCATTCCGATCTCACTCAACGGCTTTGGTGACGGTTATCGCTCGCTCCCCTGATTTTTCGCTATGTTGTTCGACGTCTGGCTGGAACCGGGTTTTTTCTGGGTGATCCCGATCCCGGTGATTGTAGCGGTCTACGCCCGATGAGCGATGCACCGGGAAACAAGCGCACCGGCGAAAAGGGACGGCCAAAGGGGACTGTGTCGCCGGCAGGGGATATACCGGCCAAATTCGTAACCGGGTCGACGATGCGCCATGTCATCGTGATGACATCGACCGGTTCGGCCGGTCTGATGGCAATTTTCGCGGTCGATTTTCTCAACCTGTTCTACATATCCCTGCTCGGCGAGAAGGAACTGGCGGCGGCCATCGGCTATGCGGGCGCTGTCATGGCGTTCAGCATTGCGATCAGCGTCGGACTGACGATTGCCACAGGTGCGTTGATATCGCGAGCGCTGGGCGCTGGCGAGCGCGAGCGAGCGCGGCGCATGGCGACTTCGGCGCTGATATTCATGTTTGTCGTAGCTTGCGTATTTGTCCTGCTTTTATGGCCGGCGATCCCGTTGGCGCTCGAACTTTTGGGCGCAACCGGCCAAACGGCCGAAATTGCCACCGGTTTTTTGCGCATTGTCGTCCCTTCCCTGCTCTTCATGGCGCTGGGCATGGGGCTGGCGGCGGTTTTGCGGGCTGTCGGCGATGCCCGGCGCGGTATGTATATTACGCTTGCCGGCGGGCTGGCCTCGGCGATATTCGATCCGCTGTTTATCTTCGGCCTTGATCTTGGTGTAACCGGCGCGGCGATCGCCACGGTTTTGTCCCGCATGGTTCTGGTGATCGTCGGCTGGCATGGCGCCCACCGGGTTCACCGTATGCTCGGCCGATTTGAGCCGAAAATGTTCCTCTCCGATATGCGATCGCTGTCCGGCATTGCTGTTCCGGCTGTGCTGACCAATATTGCAACCCCGGTGGGCAACGCCTATGTCACCGGCGCGCTCTCCGGTTTTGGCGATGATGCCGTTGCCGGGTGGGCGATTATCGGCCGCATCATTCCGCTGGCCTTCGGCACTTTGTTTGCCCTTTCAGGTGCGGTCGGCCCAATCATCGGGCAGAATTTCGGGGCCAGACAGGTCGACCGGGTACGCGCCGCGTTGCGCGATGCGCTATATTTTGCGTTGGGCTGCACGGCGGCCGCCTGGCTGGCACTGGTTGTTCTTCAGGGCACGATCATTTCAATTTTTGGCGCCAACGATCAGGCAGCGACAATGATCCGGTTTTTCTGCCTGTTTGTTGCCGGATCGTTCGTCTTCACCGGCGCGCTCTATGTCGCCAACGCGGCGTTCAACAATCTCGGCTTCCCCACCTACTCGACCTTGTTCAACTGGGGCCGGGCAACCCTTGGGACGATCCCGCTGGTGTGGATTGGCGGCAATATTGCCGGCCCGATCGGCGCGATGGCCGGCTGGGCAATTGGCGGTATCGTGTTCGGCGTTGCCGCGGCAATCGTGGCGTTCCGGCTGACAGCACGCATCAGGCCGGATGACCATCGTCCCGGCGAATCGGACCCGGAGGCAACCGCGTTGCTGCGCACCGAGATTTCGCCCCTGTCCTCGGGAAAACACACGCTTTCATGACCCGATTCAGCGCGGTGCATTGGAAGTGTTCGGCAAAAGCGCTACAGTTGTTGCCATGAACCGGCATGAACCCACCAGCGGCGAAGCGAAGCTGCGCTACCTTGATGCGGACTATCAGGTTGTCGTGCCCGGGCAGTATGTCGTGTGTGCCCAGACCGGGCAGCAAATCCCGATTGGCCAATTGCGCTACTGGAGTGTCGATCGTCAGGAAGCCTATGTCAGCGCGGGCGCGAGCCTGGCGCGGGAACAGGCTATCCGTCAGGCCGCAACCGGCGCGCCAGAGTGAACAATTGGATCGTTGATCAATCCCGATCCTTGCGGTCGTGAAATAACTGCTCAATCAGGGTCAGCAAACGGCCTTCCTGCTCAAACCGTAATCGCACCGGGAAGACCTGAACGGCGTCGGCCAGTTCGGCCGTGACTGCGGTTCCACCGCGAAGCCGCATAGCGTCTTTTTCCGTGGTGATCAACGTCAACTCATCACGCTCGGCATCGTTCAAAAGCTGCCGGCACTGGGATGCGGTCAGCCGGTGATGATCGGGGAAATTTCGCGTCGCCACGACCTTGACGCCCGCATCGGCCAGGGTTTGGTAAAATTTCTCGGGCCGGGCGATGCCGGCGAATGCCAGATATTTGCGCGTTTTGAATCCGCGCTTTTTTACCGGCGCCAGCGTAGCATTGATAACCGGCAGGCCCATCCGGGCAGCGGCCCGCACGACAGCCTCGCCGGCCGATCCGGTCCCGACCCGGACAATTGCATCGGCGGCTTTCATCTGAACAGACAAGGGCGCGCGCAACGGGCCGGCGGGAATTGTCATGGCGTTGCCGACACCGACGGCGGCATCGATGGCCATAAGCGACAGATCCTTGCGCACGGACGGATTTTGGAAACCGTCATCCATGATGATGATATCGACGCCGTCGCTGACCAGCATATTGGCGCCGGCCCGCCGGTCGCGGGCAATAACGGTGGGTGCATTTGCCGCCAGAAGCAGCGGCTCATCGCCGACATCGCTGGCGTTGTGGATCTTGGGATCGACCCGCAACGGGCCCTTGTTCCGGCCACCATAGCCGCGTGTCAGAAATCCGGGCTGCTTGCCCAAGGTGCGCATCAGTTCGGCCAACGCCAGAGCGGTCGGAGTCTTGCCGCCACCACCGGCAACAAAATTTCCCACACAAATCACTGGCACACGCACCGCCAGTCCCTTGCGCTTCATGCGCCGTGCCGCAACGCCGCCGTACATCCAGGACAACGGGGCCAGGGCTATGGCTTTGAGTCCTCGCGATCTCCACCAGAATTTCGGCGATGCCGGCACGTCTTTGTCCCCTATCCGTTGTGCTGATCGGCACGCCAGTCACCAAGTGCGGCAAGGGTGCGGTCCAGTGCTCCGGTTGATCGGGCGCTCCAGGATTTGGCGGCTTTCGCCAAATTAGCGCGCGCATCGGCGCTGGCCAGCAGGCGGGCAATGGCGGATATCATCGCGTCGGGATCTTCTGCGGACACCGCAGCGCCTTCCTCATCCATCTCCTGATAGATCACCTTGAAATTATCGACATGGGGACCATGCAAAACCGGAGCGCCAAGTTTGGCGGCCTCCACTGGATTTTGTCCGCCGTGGGGCACGAGTGAGCCACCGAGAAAAGTCAGGGTTGCCAGACGGTACCACAGGCCCATCTCACCAATAGTGTCGGCAATATAGACTGCCGTGGCATTATCGGGCAGCTCGCCGAGTGATCGCGAGGCCACTTCAAGTCCTCGCGCAATGACCAACCCGGCAATCTGCGCTCCCCTGTCGGGATGGCGGGGGGCAATGATCGTCAGGAGATCGGCAGACCCGGCGTCCATGCTCGCGGTAATGGCGGTATGGGCAGATATAATTGTCTCGTCTTCGCCGGTGTGGGTGCTGGCGGCGAACAAAACCGGGCGCGTGCCAATCATGGCCTTAAGTTGACCAAGGGCACTCTCATCGACCGATAGTGGCGGTGTATCGAGTTTCAGATTGCCAGTGCACACAACCGTTCCAGCACCTAGTTCGCGATATCGCCGGGCATCTTCCTCCGACTGGGCCAGGCAAATGCCGATCCTGTCCATCAAGGTGCGGGCAATGGCCGGCGCTTTCCTCCATCGCCGAAACGAGCGATCAGACATTCGTGCATTCACCAGGGCCAACGGTTTTCCCCGCCGGGTGAGTGCCGCGGTCATCACCGGCCACAGTTCCGATTCGGCGAATATTGCCAGATGCGGCTGCCAGTAATCGATAAACCGGTCAACAAAGGTGGGGATATCCATCGGCGCAAATTGATGGATCAAAAAAGCGTCGGGGAACTCTGTAACAGCCTTTTCGGCAATCTGCGCCGATGTCACCGTTCCGGTTGTCAGCAGAATGTGCTCGCCGGCGGCGATCAGGCGCCCGATGAGCGGCAACACCGCATTGGTTTCGCCGACACTTGCCGCATGAACCCAGATCAACGGTCCTGCCGGGCGCGACCGGGAGGCAATGCCATAGCGCTCGCCCAGCCGGTCTGGTTCTTCCTTGCCGCGGCGCAATCGATAGCGAAGGATCAGCGGAACCACCGGGCGTATCGCCCGGGTTGCGATCCGATAGGCGCCATCTGCCGTGCGGCCGTTGATCAGGAACATCAAACCGAAGCCGGGTTTCGTCCGGTCGGTGACCAGAACCGCAGGTACATTCGTGCCGTCTTTGAATCCATGGCTGCTAGCCGCCGTCGTTCAGTCGTCGTCCGTGGGATCCAGAAGCCGGTGGAGATGGACGATAAAGTAGCGCATTTCGGCGTTATCGACGGTTTGTTGCGCCTTTTCCTTCCACGCCCTGTAAGCCTCCGCAAAATTGGGAAAGAAGCCGACGACATCCAACTTGTCCAGGTCCTGAAACGTGACCTCGTCGATTTCGGTCAGCTCGCCACCAAAGACCAGATGGAGCAATTGCCCGTCGATCGATGCGGTTATTTCCGCGGGTTCGCTGCGCGTGCTCATGGCTCTACCTGTTCCTTATCATTGTCGTCGGTTGGGATTGGCCAGCCTGCTTATCATCAAAGACCCGCTGAACAATATCGATCAAAGGTCCATGAAGGTGATGGCTGCCGGCGACCAACAATTCATGGCGAAGCGCGGGTTCGTTGTAGCGCAGGGCCTGACCATCCAGGCCGGTCAACCGACCGCCCGCTTCGTGCACCAAAAGGTCGGCAGCTGCAAGATCCCAGTCATGGGCGCCGGGCCGGGCGATGGCCCCGTCAACAAGATTGTCGGCAACCATTGCAATCCGGTAGGCCAGCGAAGGCACATAGCCGTGGTGGATGAGGTCCAGCTTTGCCATGTGTGTGGATTTCAACCACGCGGTCGGGCCGGCCAACGTCGCCCCGGACAGATGATCACGATCAGAAGTCCGGATCGCCGTTTCACCACGCCAGGCACCCGCGCCGGCACTTGCCCAATACATGGTTTCGGCGGCCGGTAAATACAGGACAGCACTTGCCGGCCGGCCGGTATCGACTATCGCCAAACTGACCGCCCAGCGCGGATCACCGGCGAGAAATCCGCGCGTTCCATCGATGGGATCGACAATGAACAGCCGATCTGTGTCTGTTTGTAATTCGCTTTCGGAGGACTCTTCGGATAGCCAGCCGTGATCGGGTCTGGCGGCGCGCAAATGTTGATGCAGATATGCGTTGACCGCCATATCGGCTTCAGAGACCGGCGAGCCGCCGGATTTGTGCCAAACATCGGGATCCTGGCCGAAATAGCCCATGGCTATGGTGCCGGCGGAGCGTGCCGCGGCGGTCAACAATTCGATATCGGCATCGCGGTTCATCTTGTCCTGCCAGCGGGACAGATCGATCCATCCCACCCGTCGTTCAGGCTTTGCTTACCGTGATACCACGGCACCATTCCTTAACCACGGTCCTTAAGGCGATCGGGACCGATAGGGAATAGATTTACTCGCATTCGAATTAAATCTGTGAAAGCCGAGAGGCCGCCGCGTATCATGCGTCAGAATGAAACCATCACGATGTTTGCAGATTTTGCAGACAAGGCGACCAAAGCCGCACCCGTCTGTTTTGCCGGCATCGATCCTGTCTGTGTGCGGGCTGCCGATGGCGCCAAGACGCAAGTGTCCATTGAGCACAAGCGCGTGTTTGCCATGCGTGATTTTGACGGTAGACCGTTTCTGGTCAGTGTTTCCCTGTGCGATTTTGAGGGCGTTGCCCTGAAAAAGACCGGGCAGACATTTGCAATCGTGCTTCTTCACAGTGATCCAAAGCTGACACTCGATTTGTGGGCCACAACCCGGTTGGGAGACGCGCTTGACTGCCGCGATGATTATGCCCGGCTGTGGGCATTGCCTGCAGTTGAAATCTCTGTCGATGGTGCGATCACCGGTCCTGTTCGCAGGATGGGTAAAATAACCGTTGCAGCAACACGGTCCCGTCGCTCCGGCGCCTTTCGCCGTCGCCGTCCGCGATTTCTGGTGCGGCGGCATATCGGCTTCAATTCGACGAACTACACTGTTGACGGCGAAGAAATTATCGCCCGGACCTGAGTTCACGTGTCAGGCGTTGCGGATCGCCGCGTCGATCACCAGTCCGGCAAATACCAGCCAACCCGTCCACCGATTGGCGCGAAATCGCGCCAGACAATTGTCCGTGTCGCCGGTATCCAGCGTGCGGATTTGCCAGCCCAGATGCACTGTCGCCATGCCAAGACCGGCATAGGCTGCAATTCCACCACCCGCGAGAAATATCGCGGCAGTCAAAAACAGTGCGGCGGCAGCATAAAATCCGGCGATCACCTGCCGGGTTTTGTTGCCGAACAGGCGCGCGGTTGATTTGATGCCGATCACTGCATCGTCCTCGGCATCCTGATGGGCGTAGATGGTGTCGTAGCCGATCGTCCAGGCAATTGCCGCCAGGTAGAGCGCGATTGCCGGTGGGTCGAGGCGGCCGAATACCGCGGTCCAGCCCAAAATGGCACCCCAGGAAAAGGCCATCCCCAGAACGAATTGCGGCCAGTTGGTTATGCGCTTCATGAAAGGATAGATGAAGACAATCGCCAGCGATGCCAGGCCGGCGACAATTGTGAAGCGGTTGAACTGGACCAACACGAGCAGACCGGCCAACGCCTGCAGTCCAAGGAAAACCGCAGCATTTATCGATGTTACCGCGCCCGATGGCAGCGGCCGGTTGCGGGTGCGCTCGACTTGGGCATCGATGTCCCTGTCGACAATATCGTTGTAAGTGCAGCCGGCGCCCCGCATGGCGATGGCGCCGATAAGAAACAGCGCCAGATGCCACAGGTTCGGTAAAGGCCAGCCTGCGGCGCCCGCAGCCAGCGCCGCCGCCCACCAGCACGGCCATAACAGCAGCCGCCAGCCGATCGGGCGATCCCAGCGCGCAAGGCGCCCATACGGTTTCAGCCAATCCGGCGCAAAACGATCCAGCCAGTTTGCCGGCGCGGCATCGGGCAAAGCTGCTGATCTGGTGGTTGGCGGATTGGAACGCATCCCTTGCAGGTCGCCCGCCGAACCGTTTTCGTCAAGGGTCCAGACGGGTTACGCGGTGCAATCCGCGCAAAAACCTGTGCGGTCAACGCTGCCAATCTTCCGGCGCTTGCGGCAATCGTGGTAGATCGCTGATCTGGCGATGGCGGTACCAACACCATGGGGACATCATGCGGGTTCTTCTGATCGGTTCGGGCGGGCGCGAACATGCCCTGGCCTATGCAATCGCCCAATCGCCAGACCTGACCCGGCTTGTTGTATCGCCGGGCAATGCCGGCATCGCGCAGATCGCCACGTGTGTTTCGCTTGATCTTGCCGATCACAGTGCGGTCGCCGGGTTTTGCCGGAAGCAGAATATCGATCTGGTGGTTGTCGGGCCGGAAGGCCCGCTTGTCGCCGGCATCGCGGATGATCTTCAGGCAGAAGGTATCGCGGTATTCGGACCATCCAGGGCGGCGGCCCGTTTGGAAGGATCGAAAGACTTCACAAAAATCCTGTGCGCCGAAGCGGGGATACCAACTGCCGCCTCGCAAACATTCGACAGCGTGAAACCGGCCCTGACTTATGTGCACGACCACCCGCTACCGGTTGTGATCAAGGCGGACGGGCTGGCAGCCGGCAAAGGGGTGACGATCGCCGAAGACCGCGCCAGCGCACAAAGCGCGATCGAGGCGATCTTTGATGGTGCGTTCGGCGAAGACGGCGCCCGAGTTGTCATCGAAGATTTTCTGGAGGGTGAGGAGGCCAGTTTTTTTGCACTGACCGACGGGACAAACATCCTGCCGCTGGCGACTGCCCAGGATCACAAACGGGTGTTCGATGGCGACAAAGGCCCAAATACCGGTGGCATGGGCGCCTATTCACCGGCACCAGTGATGACGCCAGCGCTGATCGATGAGACGATGGCACGAATAATCGAGCCGACTGTTCGCATGATGGCGGCGCGCGGAACGCCGTTTTGCGGTGTGCTTTATGCCGGACTGATGATCACCGCCGAAGGACCAAAGCTGATCGAATATAATGTGCGCTTTGGTGATCCGGAATGTCAGGCGCTGATGGTGCGGCTGGATTGCGACTTGCTGACGCTATTGAACGACTGCGTCGAGGGCACACTCGGCACTGCCCGCGTGTCCTGGCGACCGGAGCCGGCGCTTTGCGTGGTGATGGCGGCGCAAGGTTATCCTGGCGCGTACAAGACCGGCGAGCCTATCGGAAATATTGATGGGGCGAGGACAACCGGGGTAGAGATTTTTCACGCCGGTACCGCGCAAAAGGACGGGCATATTGTCAGCAATGGCGGCCGGGTCCTGGGCATCACGGCATCGGCGGCGACGATTGAAGACGCGCGAGAGCGTGCTTATGAGGCAATTGATCTGATCGACTGGCCGGGCGGATTCTTCCGGACAGATATTGGCTGGCGGGCCATGGAAAGCAACTGATCCGGCGTCTGAACGCCAATCCCGCCTGAATTATCCTATCCAAAATCGGCCACATTGCGCGACGATGTATCCGGCGATTTATCTGATGATTTATCTGGCGAATGATGCCGAACTTTTAAGGGCTTTGGTTTAAACCAAGCCTTTCCTTGTTTTGACTTGTCGGCATGACCATTTGTTGAATCGGGAGAGCGGAGCGCAAGAATGACGAGTGACCGGAAAATCGGACTTGCCCTTGGCGGCGGCGGTGCGCGCGGCATGGCGCATATTCTCGTGTTCGAGGCGTTTGACGAGATGGGGGTCAAGCCATCGATCATCGCCGGGACATCGATCGGTGCTATTGTCGGTGCCGGCTATGCCGCCGGGATGAGCGGAAGCGAAATGCGGGAACGGTCGATCGCATTTTTCTCCAACCGCCGCGAAGTGTTGTCGCGCCTGTGGAAAATTCGACCGCTGGCTTTCACCGATATTCTGCGCGGCCGGCTGATGTCAGCGCAGTTCGATGCCGAACAGGCGCTGGAAAATTTTGTGCCGGGCATGGACATGATCCCCAAAACATTTGAGGAATTGTCCATACCGCTCAAGGTCATTGCCTGCGATTTCTACGGGTGGTCGGAAACTGTCATTGATACCGGGCCAATCCGTCCAGCGATTGCCGCCTCGATTGCCATCCCCTCGGTTTTTCGGCCGGTACCGATCCATGATCGGGTTCAGGTGGACGGCGGCGCATTCAATCCCCTGCCCTTTGATCATGTTGGCGACGCGGACATTGTGGTGGCCTGCGATGTCGCTGGTGGACCGACGGGCGATCCCGACAAGATTCCCAGCCTGCTTGAAACCGTTGTTGGCGCTTCGCAGGTTTCCATGCAGGCGATTACGGCGGAAAAACTGAAATGGCACCGGCCCGACATTCTGGTCCGACCCGAGATTGCCGGCGTGTTCGTTCTGGATTTTCTGAAGACCGCGACGATCCTCAACAACAATATCGAGATGAAGGATGATCTGAAGCGGCGGCTGGACCATGTGATCAATACACCGCTTGACGAACTTCCCGATTATTCCGACCTGCCGGCCTATCGGCGGTTCCTGAAAAAATTCAGCAACAAATCCGACGCGGCGCTCTCGGCGATTCCGGAATAGACCTCCGGCGCGTGGTGGCAGGTGGGGCTGGAAAAGAACCGGACCCCGTGTTCGACCGCGCCGCCTTTTTTATCCGGCGCGGCATAATAAAGCCGCCGGATGCGGGCGAACGAAATGGCCGCTGCGCACATGGTGCATGGCTCCAGCGTGACATAGAGATCGCAATCGACGAGACGATCGGTCTGCAACGCGGCGGCCGCGGCGCGGATAGCGACAATTTCAGCATGGGCTGTCGGATCGGCGCTCTGGCGCATTCGGTTGCCACAAGCCGCAATAATCTTGTCATCGCGCACGATCACCGCGCCGACCGGCACTTCACCACGGTCAGCAGCGTCCCTGGCCTGGGCCAGCGCCCGCGCCATGTGGGAATTGTTTGTCACCAGTGCCTCGCCTCATTCGATATCCTCTGATATGCAGCGCCGATGAGCAGCAGCGCAAGACAACATAGTGGCGGTTCCCAATCCCAAACCGGAAAACGGTCTGGGGGAGACGCTTCCTCCGGGACGGCGCAAGCCGAAAAACCCGGACTGCCGGCAGGAGAGCGGATCGCCAAGGTCGTGGCGCGGGCCGGCGTATGTTCGCGGCGGCAGGCTGAGGTTCTGATCACTGAGGGACGGATCAAGGTCAATGGCGCGGTTCTCAAGACACCGGCAATAACGGTGACCGACGCCGACACTATTTTGGTCGACAACAAACCGCTGCCGGACCGGGAGCGAACCCGGCTGTGGCTCTACCACAAGAAGCGCGGCAGCGTGACGACCAATCGCGATCCGCAAGGGCGCCGGACGATCTTCGACATGCTGCCTGGCGATATTCCCCGCACGATGACGGTTGGCCGACTCGATATCAACACCGAAGGACTGTTGTTGCTGACCAATGACGGCGGGCTGGCGCGAATTCTGGAACTGCCGTCAACCGGCTGGTTGCGCCGATACCGGGTGCGGGTGCATGGCCGGGTCGATCCGGTGGCCATCGAGAAATTGCGTTCGGGCATCACTATCGACGGCATGGTCTATGGCGCCATTGAAGGGACCGTCGACCGGACAAAGGGGGCCAACACCTGGCTGACGCTGGGTTTGCGCGAGGGAAAGAACCGGGAAGTGAAGAAGGTTCTTGAGTCCCTCGGGCTAAGTGTGAGCCGGCTCATCCGCATTTCCTTTGGCCCATTCCAGCTTGGCGAGCTTGAACCCGGAGCCCTGAAAGAAGTGCCGGCGCGGGCGCTGCGCGAACAGTTGGGCACGCGTCTGGCAGCGGAAGCCGGCGTGGACCTGGCGCCGCCGCCCCGGCAATCAGAGCGCCCGACGCCCCGCCCCGTCAGCAAGCGACCCAAGAGCAAGCGGCCAGAAGACAAGCGATTTGGCGGCAGGACCAAGCCCGCCACACACGCCAGCGCGCAAGGTGGCAAGCCGCAAGCGGCCGGGGGCAAATCGGCAGCCGGTGGCAAGGACAAGCGAGGCCGCCGCAATGCGAATCGTCGGCGGCCAGTTTAAGGGCCGCAGACTGGTTTCACCCGATGACCAGGCGGTGCGGCCAACCAGCGACCGGTTACGGGAGACGCTGTTCAACATTCTTGCCCATCGGTTTGACCTGCCGCGCGCCGGGACGCGGGTGCTTGATCTTTTTGCCGGAACCGGCGCGCTTGGCCTTGAGGCGGTGTCGCGGGGGGCGGTGGCGGCGCTGTTTGTCGAGACCGCAGCCGCATCACGCGGCCTGATCCGCCAAAATATCGAGGCATTCGGGCTGACGGGAGCGGCGCGCATTCTGCGGCGGGACGCCACGGATCTGGGCGCTGCCGGGACGATCAAGCCCTTCGATCTGGTGTTTTGCGATCCGCCTTACGGGGCAGGTCTTGGCGAAGAAGCGCTGGCCTGCGCACGGTCCGGCGGATGGCTGGTTCCGGGAGCAATTTGTGTGTTGGAAGAAGCACTTACCGCGAATATTCAACTGCCGGAAAGCTTTGAAATCATCGAACGACGGACCGCCGGAAATTCACAACTGGTATTGGCGCGGCTGGTCTGATTGGCCGGTATTTTTTTAGCGGCGGCCGAACAGGCGCTCGATATCGGCGAGTTTCAGTTCCACAAAAGTCGGGCGGCCATGGTTGCACTGGCCGGCGCCGGGAGTGCGCTCCATGTCGCGCAGCAGGGCGTCCATTTCGGCGGGTTTGAGGATGCGGCCGGAACGCACCGAACCGTGGCAAGCCATTGTGGCGGCAACATAATCCAGCCGGTCGGCGAGGCGCGTGGAGGCATCGCATTCGGCCAGATCATCTGCGATGGCCCTGACCAGTCCGGCCGCGTCGATCTCGCCCAGAAGTGCCGGGGTTTCCAGTACCGCAACCGCGCCGGGGCCGAAGGATTCCACTACCAGGCCGAAAGTCGCCAGCTCATCGGAGCGGGCCAGGATTCGTTCGTTATCTTCTTGATTCATTTCAATAATTTCAGGAATCAGCAGCAGTTGCCGGGGCACGTCGGCGCCAGCCAATGCGGCCTTCAGGCGTTCATAGACCAGGCGCTCGTGGGCGGCGTGCTGATCGACGATGACCAAGCCGTTGGTGGTCTGGGCGACGATGTAGTTTTGATGGATCTGGGCGCGTGCGGCACCCAGCGGAAAGTCAGCAAAATCAGGAGCTTGCGCGGTTTCGTTACGATGTTCTTGCGGCGCGGCGGAAGGTGGAAACGCTGCAAACGGTACCTGTTGCCCCTCGCCCAATCCGGCTTTATGGCCCGCTTCGGAACCCAGTGAAACGGGCGTGGCCCAACCCTGCCAAGCGTTTGGTTTGGCGAATTGGTCAGGTGTTCGCATGATTGTGGTTGGGGCCATTGCATGGAGTGTACCGGCGGCCATGGGGCTGGCGAACCGCAAACCGGTTTCGGACAGCGCCTGACGCACCGATCCGACGATCAGACCGCGAACCAGACCGGGATCGCGAAATCGGATTTCGGCCTTGGCCGGATGGACGTTGACGTCGACAAATTCCGGCGGGCAGTCGATGTCGAGGGCGGCGACCGGAAACCGGCCACGGGGCATCAAGTCGGAATAGGCGGCGCGCAACGCACCGGCCAATTGCCGGTCGCGGACCGGCCGGCCGTTGACAGAAAAATACTGATGCAGGCCATTGGCGCGGGAATAGGTCGGCAGGCCGATATGGCCGACCAGCCCGATCCCCTCGCGTTCCGCATCCACGACAAGCGCATTGTCGGCAAATTCCGCCCCCAGAACATGACGCAACCGGACG
>CAXMRP010000144.1:0-7089 GCA_964196155.1 uncultured Polyangiaceae bacterium | reverse complement strand
TCCCCAGGCACCGTCGCTCACTTGCGAAGACATTATCGACTGAAGCTCGTCGATCTCCGCATTGCGGATCGCGTCAGGCAGGTAGGCGTCCACATAATATCCGGCCCCAATGATGATACTGACGCCCGCGTCCGCCGCAATCGCCGCAAGGCGTTCCGGCTGCGGCCGGAGGCCGCCGACAGTCAATTCAACGACGGCACCTCCGCCCGCCTCGCAAAATCGTTCGAGTTCGCGCACCGCGACATTGTCCTCGTCAAGGAGCATGTTTCCCTGGTTGCGGTTCTGGAAATAATCGGTCTGAAACCGGTTCTCCATGGTGATTTCAGGCCATGTTTTTCCATTGTCGCGCGTCGCCGGTTCGCGAAGGTCGCAAAGGATGTGCTCGTGCATCAACGTCCGTCCCAGGCCGGAAGCCGGGACTGCGCCTGTTACCGTCTGCGCGTAGAGGCCCAACGCTGCAGCTCCGCTCAGTGATGCAGGATCTTGGCGAGGAACCGCTGTGCACGGTCGCTGCGCGTACTGGTGAAGAACTCATCGGTGGTGCAATCCTCAATGATCTCGCCCATGTCCATAAAAATCACACGCTGGGCGACCTTCCGGGCAAAGCCCATTTCGTGTGTCACGCACAACATGGTCATGCCTTCCCGCGCAAGCTCCACCATGACGTCAAGAACCTCATTGATCATCTCCGGATCGAGCGCCGACGTCGGCTCGTCGAACATCATGACAAGCGGATCCATGGCCAGCGCCCGCGCGATCGCCACCCTTTGTTGCTGGCCACCGGAAAGGTGCGTGGGATATTTCTTCGCCTGATCGGAAAGCCCGACGCGCTCCAGAAGACCGTGCGCCTTGGCCTCCGCCTCCTCGGCGCTGCGGCCGAGAACCTTGCGCTGGGCGAGAACGAGGTTCTGCATGATTGTCAGATGCGGAAACAGCTCAAAATTCTGAAACACCATGCCGATCCGCGCCCTCAGCGTGGAAAGGTTGGTCGACGGGTCGCCGACGCTGACGTCCTCCACCGTGATCGTCCCGGAATCGAACGGCTCCAGACCGTTGACGCATTTGATCAGGGTCGACTTTCCCGATCCCGATGGACCGCAGATGACGACAACTTCGCCCTTGTCGACCCGGGTCGAGCAGTTCTTGAGGACCTGAAATGTCCCATAGGACTTTGATACGTCTTCCAGTGTGATCATTGTGTCTTCCCGTTGAATCGGTCCAGCAGATAGGGCCGGACGTTCATATCCGTCCGGCCCCGGCATATCAGGTCGGCAGTGAGCCGGGCTATGGCGGGCGCCAGCGTGTATCCGTTCGAAGTCACGGCGTTGTAGAAACCTGGCGCGCCCGGCGCTTCGCCGACAATCGGCGCGCCGTCGATATTGACGTTCATGCCGGCCCAGGTCCTGAGCACATGCAGCCCGGCCAATTGCGGCAGAACGCGGTTGGCCACCCACAGATTCCCTTCGATACTCTCCCGTTTGGTCACATTGATATTCTGGTGTTCGCTGTATCGCGCCGTCCAGGCGCCGCCAATAACGATGCCGCCGGACGCGAGTTGTTTCAGGCTCAAATGCCGGTCAGCATGAGCGACAAGCGGTTCCACAAGAGGCGGTGCGCGTTCCGTCACGATCATTTGCAGCGGGGCGCTGTAGACCGGGACGTCCAACCCCGCCATCGCACCGATTGCCCGCGCCCACGGGCCAGCCGCATTCACAACCCTGCCGGCGCGGATGTTTCCACGGTTCGTGTCCACACGCCAATGTCCGTTGACCTTTTCAAGACCGGTTACGTCGGTGCTGCGCATGAAGCGCGCACCGATCCGTTGCGCCTGCTCCAGCACACGGTAAGTTGCGGTCAGCGGATTGATCTTGCCCTCCTGCGGTGCGTACTCCGCCCCAATCAGCGTGTCGGAGAGCGCCGGTGCAAGCTTTCTGAGTTCGTTGCGGTCAATGATTTCCGCCTCCAGGCCATGGCGCCGTTCAACTGCAACTTTTTCTTTCAGAAACGCCATTCCAGCCTGGCTTTCCGCGACCATCAGACCACCGGTGATGCGGATCTCGAAGTCATGGCCACAGGCTTCTGCAAGCTCCTGCCAGAGCGAGACCGCCCACACCCCGAGCGGCAACGTATCGGCCGCCGGTCCGCCACCGGCCTCCGCTTTCTTGCCAAAATCAAAAGACAGAAGCTGCACATGCAGGCTACCGGCATTGGCACCGGACGCCTGCAGGTTCGCGTCGTCGCGCTCGACCACCAGAACATCCTCGCCCGCAAATGCAAGTTCGTAGGCAAGACATGCGCCGACCACACCGCTGCCAATGACCACGACGCCGGCTTCTTCCGATCCGAAAGGCGGTGCCGGAACGGGTCTGGAAAGATCGGGGGATTCGGCCCGCTGATGGCCACCCCATTCCGTCTTTTCTATCGTCAGGGCCGACGCCGGAAACGGCTTTACCGGAAGGCGTGGCGCGAAACCATCGGATAGGTCACGAGGCCTGCCGGTCAGATTGCCGAGCAAATTGGCAGCAACCGGCGTGCAATAGCGCCCCTGGCAGCGGCCCATGCCTAGCCGTGTCCGGCGTTTGAGGACCGCAAGACTTGCCGCACCATCGCCGATCTCGTCCCGGATGCGGCGAAAATCCAGTTGCTCGCACCGGCAAAGGATTACCTCGTCCGGCACCTGGTCGAGCCGCGCCGGCGGCGCCTTGAACAAGGCCCAGAGCGCTTCTTGGAAAGCTTCAGCCCGGTTGCGCCTGCCTTTGGCCACGGTCAGCAGCCGTTCGGCGCAATTGTCGGGCCGGAGCTGCGCGCCAGCCGTCGCGCCAGCAATCGCGCCCGAAGCTTCCGCCACCGCTGCTCCGTTGACATGAGCTCCATCGCCGACAGCGAAAACCCCTTCGATGCTGGTTTCTCCGTCGTCAGAGGTCTCCACGCTCAGCGTTCCCAGATGGCGAGGGTCAATCCGCATCCGGCAGCCGAGGGCACTTGCGATCTCGCTTGATGCGATCAAGCTATAGCCGAGGCAGAGCGTATCCGCAGACAGGTCTTTGGTATTCTCCAGCTGATTCACGCCGTCGGCCCCGACCGGCGCAATCTTGACCTGTTCAACCCGGTCTTCACCGATCGCCTCGACCGCAATATGCGACCACAGCACCGGCACGCCTTTTCGTTTGAGACGCAGAAGGTACCCGGCACCCTCAAGCATCTTCGCGGGATCCGCGCGAAACGCCCGCACCATTGCACCAAGGCGCCCCGGCCCGGGAGCGGGGGCACATTCAACAACCGCGACAACATCGATCCCATGGTCCACCATGTCCGCGGCGAGCTGGAAGTTGAGTGGTCCGTTGCCCGCAATCACAACCCGTTCGCCGGGCGTAACCTGGTAGGCCCGCACCAGGGTCTGCGCCGCGCCGGTGGTCATCACGCCGGGCAACGTCCAGCCTGGAATTGGCATTGCCCGCTCATACGCACCCGTCGCAAGGATCAACCGGTGCGGCCGGAAGACAATCGCTTCGCCATCGATCAGCGCCAGGACCTCGTCGGGGGCAAACGCTCCCCAGACGGTAGCGCCCTGCACAATTTCGACGCCGGCGTTTTGGGCGGCCAAAAACAGGGCTGCCCCTTCGGCAAATTGCTTGTCGGGCGGGGCCGATGCGAGATGAGAGGGCGCGACGGGCTTGTAATATTGCCCGCCGGCTTGCGGCCGCTCATCGAGCATGATGACGCTGGCGCCGCATTGCCGGGCGGCGAGGGCCGCTGACAGGCCCGCGGGCCCGGTGCCGACGACAAGAATATCGATTTTACGTGTCGCCAGCGCTGCGCGCCCGGCTTGTTCAACAAGCGGTTGTAACGGATCCTGGGGCGTTCCGGCCGGTGGCGCTGAGCGGACGACTTCGCCGCCGGCGATTTTTGCAAGGCAGGCTCGTTGGCTGATGTGTCCGTCGACCGTGACGACACAGTCGAAACACGCACCCATGCCGCAATAAAGACCGCGCCAGTCCGGCTTGCCGGCAGGCGTTGGAATTTCCACCTGCCGCAGCGCGCAAATGCCGTTCGCGGCCAGCGCGGCGGCTATCGTTTCACCGGCAAGCGCGAAAACCCGGCGGCCGTCAAATGTGAACTCGACCGGCTCGCCAACCGGCTTCACATGCCGACGGTGAAGTCGCTTGCTTTGCACGGACATAAGCATGTTCGCCAGGATCGATATCTCGGGATCGCTCACAATATGCCCACGATAACGGATATTTTGATCGTATACACAATAAATATTTTCTGTATTATCTGAATGAAGCAAGTGGAGTGAACGCATTGGGATGAGCCGGTTTCGGGGAAACTACACCGTATTGGTCACGCCTTTCACGACCGACGGAATGTCGGTCGACGCGGCGGCTTTGCGTCGCCTCGTCAACTGGCAGATCGAACAGGGCATTCACGGTCTCATTCCACTGGGCAGCACCGGGGAGTTTTTGTCCGTCAGCCGTGAGGAGCGCGAGCAGATCACCGAAATCTGTGTCAGCGAGGCGAGGGGCCGGGTCCCCGTTTTGATCGGGACGGGGGCTGAAGCGACATTCGATGCGGTCGAGCTTGCGCGCCAAGCGGAGGCAATGGGTGCTGACGGCACGCTGATCATACCGCCGTTTTATTCCAGCCCGACCGAGGACGAGCTGTTCGAGCACTACCGGCAGATAGGGGAAGCGATTTCGATCCCGATCATGGTCTACAACAATCCAGCCACCGCCAATGTCGATCTCCTCCCGAAAACGATCGCCCGGCTTAGCCGCATCGACAATGTGACAATGGTGAAGGAATCGACCCTGGACGTGACCCGCGTGCGGGACATCCTGGAAGAGTGCGGGGACCGGATGACGGTGTTTGCCGGCATCCTTGGCTACGAGTCGTTCTGGCTTGGCGCGGCCGGCTGGGTTTCGGTCTGCGCCAATCTCATTCCCCGCGCCAGCACGGAGCTTTTTGAACTGGCCGCCGAGCAGGCGAACCGCGATGCGTCGCTGGCGCTTTATCACCGGATCCTGCCGGTCGTTCGCTGGGTGGGAGGACACCGGTATGTATCAGCGACAAAAGCGGGCCTGGCGATCATGGGCCTGCCCGTGGGAAACCCGCGAGCTCCGCGCCTGCCGTTGCCTCCGGAGGAACTCAAGACGTTTGCCGAAGTTTTGACAAACCTCGGCCTGTCGCAATCGCTTCAGCCCGCGCTCGCGAGCTGAGGGCGGCGGCAGGGCGAAACAGGAAATACCAGCAAAGAAAGGGAGACGAGTAATGTACAGAAAATCCAACTGGAAGGCGGCAACCACCGCTCTTGGCGCTGTTGCGGCAATGGCGATTGGCGTGTCCGTGGCGACTGCCCAGGACTGCACGACGAAAGTGCCCGACAGCGCGCTGATCAAGCCGGGAACGCTGGTGATGTCGACCAATCCGACGCTGCCGCCGATGCAGTTTGTCGATTCATCGGGTGCCCTGAAGGGCATGCGCATCACACTCGGCAACGAAGTGGCAAAGCGCCTTTGTCTTGAGCCGGAATATATCCGGATCGAATTTTCAGCGATGATTCCCGGGCTTCAGGCCGGTCGCTGGGATGTGATCAACACCGGCATCTTCTGGACCGAAGAGCGCGCTGGAATGATGCGGATGATCCCTTATGAAGCCCAGGCCATCAGCATTTCCGTGGCGTCCGGTAATGCGCATGGCATTACCAAGCCGGAAGACCTTGCCGGCAAGACCGTCGGCGTGGAAATCGGCGGCTTTGAAGAAGCCAAGCTGAAGCTGCTCGCCAAAGAGTTTGAGGGCAAGGGCCTAGCGGCGATCAATGTGCGCACGTTCGACAATTTCGCTACCGCCTATCAGGCGCTTCGCGCCGGCCAGACCGACGCGACCGTCAGCATCGATTCGACAGCATCTGAATATGCAAGCCGGGGCGAGTTCGACCGTGCCATATCCGGCCTGTTTGCGACCCCTGTCGCGCTGGCAATGGCCAATGACGATCTGGCCAATGCCGTTCTGAAAGTCATGAACGAGATGATGGCGGACGGAACATACAAGGCGCTGCTCCACGAGTTCGGCGTCCTGGCCAACACCGAGCCGTTCATCATTCGCGGTCCCAGCAGCTAAGACCGGTCAGCGAAGACAAAACGCGCCCGCCAAAACGGCGGGCGCGGCTTTTCAATCAGAGCAGCGAGCGGACTCCATGAACAAGAAAGTATGGGATTGGGGCGGTTTTCAGGACTATCTCTTCAACGAATTCCTGTTTTACGGCGCTCTGACGACAATCGGACTGACCGTGGCCGCGCTTGTAGGAGGGTTGGCTCTTGGCGCGCTGATCGCGCTCATGCGCATGTCGCCGATCAAGCCTCTTTCCTGGCTTGCCCATTCTTATATCTGGCTGTTCCGGGGCACGCCTCTCCTGGTACAGCTTCTTATCATTTATACAGGCCTGCCGCTGGTAATCGGCGTTCGCTTCAGTGTGCTGGAAACGGCGTTGCTCGGATTGATCCTGAACGAGGCGGCCTATCTCGCCGAAATTATCCGTAGTGGAATCCTTGCGGTGTCGGTCGGCCAGAGCAATGCCGGAAAAGCGCTCGGCCTGACCGTGGCACAGGTCATGCGTTATATCGTGATGCCGCAGGCTGCCCGGATCATCATCCCGCCACTCGGCAACAGCGTGAACGGCCTTCTGAAGACCACATCCGTGACCTCGGTGATTTCCATGGAAGAACTTTTGCGCAGGACGCAGATCCTCATTCAGGAAAAATTCCTGGTCCTGGAACTCTTCGCAGTTGCGGCTATTTACTACCTTATCCTAACAACCCTTTGGGATTTCGTTCAGCGCCGAATCGAGGCGCGATTTGGCAAGGCCTACAGCAAGGTCCAACAGGTCGAAGGATACTGACACTACGGCATCTCCAGCGGTTTCTGTGCATCTGACGAAGCTGGTGGGCGTTGTCACATAAACTGGGCTGGCTGCAAAATGAGTTCGGCTTTAGGCTGGATCGATGCGCCAGCTTTCATTCAAACGATACCGCTTCCCGCCCGACATCATCCGTCACGCGGTCTGGCTGTACGCCAGGTTCACCCTGAGCT
>CAXMRP010000143.1:0-9040 GCA_964196155.1 uncultured Polyangiaceae bacterium | reverse complement strand
CCCTGACGGAACCGGCTCGGCGATGCCGGTGGTCCTGCGTGATTGGCCCTGGAAACAGATCAAACTGATCACCTTCAGTGCGCCGAGAGCGGGCAATGCCAAGTGGGCAGGGCTTCTAACCAAGCAGGGGCTTCAATCCGAGTTCTTCTCTACGCTCATAGACCACCTTGATCGCACGGCGCTATCCATGACCGATCCAACCATTCTGCCGCGACTGGTCGATCCTGATCGGCCCGTCGGCTTTCGGGTGTTGATCACCACCGACCCTGTCACAACGGAGAAGATTGTCGGTGGCAAGCATGTTGGCAAGTCCGTTTACCTCAACAAACCAAGCGTGCTCGCGACGTTCGCATTACCCGATGCCGGTTCGCATGAATTTTTGAAAGTCCGCAAGTTCATGCGCTCTGGACTGGACGATCAGCGAATTCCGCCAGCGGCATTTCGGTACAGGAAGATGAAAGAGCTCAATCCCAAGCATAACGCAGCGCGGCGGGGAACTGTTGAGGAGTTCGAAAAGCTTCAGGCTACAATTCACAGATATTATCGCAGCAATGATATCCAGTTTGACCACGCTAAATTCGACCGAGACTTCGAACTTTTTACGGCCATATTACGAAACCGCTGACCTGGACTGCGAGACTGCCTGCTGCTTTGCCGCAACTCGAATGGCGGCAATTACTCGCCGAAAGTTCGATGTGAACCATGAGTGGTGAATACGACACCCACATCGAATATCGCTGCACAACGCAATTCCGGAAATCAAAGCGCCCGTTTCTCCACAGCGATTACGGGCCAATGGTCATATATTGTGGTTTCCGATACTGCAAAGCCACTGCAGAAAATCCAGGCCGTGCAAAGCCCCCAACACCAAACCACTTGTCCATCAAGCGGTTAAATGGAGCGGGCGATCGGGATCGAACCGACGACATTCAGCTTGGGAAGCTGACGTTCTACCACTGAACTACGCCCGCATTGGATTGTAGAAATCGGCTTTGGCGCCGGCGCTGTCAAGACGGATCATAACAACCGGCCAGCCCCGCGCGCCGCCGCAACGCTCAATCGGCAAAAAAATGCTTCGACAGTTTCAGGCCCTGCGCCTGATAGTTGGATTTGAGATCGCTTCCGTACAGCGCCTCGGGCCGGCCTGCCATGCGCTCATAGACCAGCCGCCCGATGGTCTGGCCATGCTCCAGAATGAACGGCACCTCGTGGCTGCGCACCTCCAGCACCGCCCGGCTGCCATGACCGCCGGCGGCGCCATGGCCGAACCCGGGATCGAAAAAGCCGGCATAATGTACCCGGAATTCACCGACCAGCGGATCGAAGGCGACCATCTCGGCGGCATAATCCGGCGGTACATGCACTGCTTCGTTGGAGGCAAGAATGTAGAACTGGTCCGGATCGAGGATCAGCTCAGACGCGCCGCGCCGGTGGATCGGTTCCCAGAAATCCAGCGCCGGATAGGCGGCCTGTTGATCCACATCGATCACCCCGGTGTGGCGCTTGGCGCGATAGCCGACCAGACCCGCCTCATCGCCCTGAAGATCGATCGACAGCGCCAGCCCGTCAATGAACCGCGCCGCGCCGCTGGCCAGAACTTGCGACGCGTGAAGATCGGCCAGCGCCCCGTCATCGAGCCTTGTGTCGCCGCGCCGGAAGCGAATTTGCGACAGGCGCGAGCCTTCCCGCACGATCACCGGAAATGTGCGCGGGCTGACCTCCAGATAAAGCGGCCCGTGATAGCCCGCCGGCACCTGGTCAAAGGCCCGTGCATGATCGGCGATCACCCGGGTGAAGACGTCCAGCCGCCCGGTGGAGCTTTTCGGGTTGGCGCTGGCCGACATGTCATCGGGCAGCGCCAACGCTTCCGTCAGCGGCACGATATAGACGCAGCCGGTTTCCAGCACCGCGCCATCGCCAAGCGGCAAGGCGTGTAATTTGAGATCGTCGAGTCGGCTCGCCACCGTCCGCTCCGGTCCCGGCAGGAAACTTGCCCGCACCCGGTACGCGACAGGGCCGAGGCGCAGATCAAGGCTGGCCGGCTGCACCTGCGGCCGGCCTGCGCCGCTATTTTCCGCGCTACGGTTTGCCTCGGCGGTTGTGATCACGCCGGCCTCAATCAGCGCCCGGATATCCCGGTCGGGAAGAATGCCGGCGCCAACTGCCGCAGAATTGTCATGACTGGTCATCAACGCGATCGCCCGGATCGTGGGAAAGTTGCCCCATCTGGCCCCTGCGATACGCCAAACGCTGATTGACGCCAAGGCCGGATCGGCGTATCGGGGAAGGATATCCCGTGGCGATTTGAGCCGGCCGGCTTGCGCCCACGTTAAAAAGTTTCGCTAAAAGGCCGGAGGTTTGTGAGTACAGCCCCCGGTTTTTGGCATCCGCCAGGCCGGGTTTTTTATTGCCTGATTTCGCCGCACAGCCCGCGCTGCCCCGCGCAGAATGAAACAGGACCTGAAGGAATGACGCTCATGGCACGCAAAAGCCGCAAACTGCGCACCGCGACCCAACTGGTCCACGGTGGCGCCATCCGCTCCCAGCATGGCGAGACATCCGAGGCGATGTTCCTGACCCAAGGCTATGTCTACGACAATGCTGAGGCCGCCGAGGCGCGCTTCAAGGGCGACGATCCCGGCTACGTCTATTCGCGCTACGCCAACCCGACCGTGTCGATGTTCGAAGAGCGCATGTGCCTGTTGGAAGGCGCGGAAGCCAGCCGCGCCACGGCCAGCGGCATGGCAGCGGTCACCGGATCCTTGCTGTGCGATCTGTCGGCGGGCGATCACGTGGTCTCCTCGCGCGCATTGTTCGGCTCGTGCGATTATGTCATCGCCGATTTGTTGCCGCGTCTGGGCATCGCCACGACCCTGGTCGACGGCACTGATCTGGATGCCTGGCAGGCGGCGGTGCGGCCGCAGACCAAGGCAATGTTTCTGGAAAGCCCGGCCAACCCGACGCTGGAACTGATCGACATCGCGGCCGTTGCCGACATCGCCCGTAAGGCGCAAGCCCGGCTCGTGGTCGACAATGTCTTCGCCACGCCGCTCTATCAAAAGCCGCTGGAGCTGGGCGCCACCACCGTTGTCTATTCCACCACCAAGCATGTCGACGGGCAGGGCCGTTGCCTGGGCGGTATTGTTCTGTCTGATGAGGAATGGGTGGAGGAAACCCTCGCCCCGTTCCTCAAGCACACCGGCCCGGCTATGAGCCCGTTCAATGCCTGGGTCATGCTGAAATCCCTGGAAACGCTGGAAGTGCGTGTGGCCCGTCAGGCGGCAACCGCCGCAACGCTGGCCGATCGCATTGCCGATCATCCCTCTGTCGCCAAGGTGCTGTATCCCGGCCGCGCCGATCACCCTCAATACGCGTTGGCCAAACGCCAGATGGCCAATGGCGGCACGATGATTGCCATCGACGTGAAGGGCGGCAAGGAGGCGGCATTCCGGGCGACCAACGCGCTGGAAGTAGTGAAGATCTCCAACAATCTCGGCGATACAAAGAGCCTGGTGACCCATCCGGCGACCACCACTCATCAGCGCCTGACCGAGGAGACCCGCGCCGAGCTCGGCATTACCGACGGCCTGTTGCGCCTGTCGGTCGGACTGGAAGACCCCGAGGATCTGGCCGAAGACCTGCTGGAAGCACTCGACGCCGCCGCCAAACCGGCAATCCGGGCGGTGTCCTGAAAAAAGGGCAGAAACAAACAGTCTGGCGCCTTATTCCAAAACCCGCCAGGCCAGCAGGATGCGCGCCGCCGCTGTGATCAGGCAGACAATGCCGAAGATGACGGCGATCCACGTGAACGCTGCCGGAAAAAGGCAGAACAGGCAAAAGACCAGGATCGTCTCGCTGGCTTCCGCTAGCCCGGTAGTGAAATACAGCGACTTGGAGCCGCGCGCCATTGTGCTGAGCCCGCGTTTTTCCGCCATGATCGCATAGGCCAGGAAACTTGATCCGTTGATGTAAAACGTCAGGATCAGAAACCCGCCGGCAACGGCATTCGCCACCGGGTCGGCCAGAATGAAAGCCATCGGGATCACTCCGTAAAAGGCAAAGTCGAGCACAATATCCAGATAGCCGCCGCGATCAGTCGGCGCCGTATGCCGGGCAACCGCGCCATCAAGCCCATCGAGCAAACGGCTGGCCAGTAACAGGACCATACCTGTCAAAAAATGGCCAAGGACGATCGCCACCCCGGCGGCAAGCCCGAAGCCGAAGGCAATCACCGTCAACGCATCGGCGGTAATCCCGGCGCGGGCCAGCGTCCCGCCGATCCGGGTCAGGATCGGGTCGATGAGACCGCGTAGCGTTCCGTCCAGCAAGGCAGTGGTCTCCGATTTCGGCCACCGGCGCGATTGAATGCCTATAGCGCATTCGAAAAAGTGGGTGCCGGATTTTCGACAAAAATGCGCGTAATAACAACAAATTAGAGCGTATTGAGTGAATCAGGATTCACGAAATATGCTCTGGCGGAGCGGCCAGCATGGCATTATGACAGAAAGCCCGTATCACAGAAGGCTTCTGGCCGTGTTGAACCGTTCCTGCCGGCAAAGACGCCATGGGTAAAGTCCGCCCGTTCAGGATCACGTCCTTTTGCCGGCTTGTGACCGCGTGGCTTGCCGCCGCAATTATGCTCGCCGCGGCGCCGGTATTGGCGCAGGAGGGCCAGCGCGACGCGTTGCCGCTGCTTGAGGTGCCGGACGCCCCGGCGCCGCCGGTGGTCGATCCCGACGGCCCGGTCATTCCCAATTTCTGGGATTTGCGCGCCCGTATGGACAGGCCCGATCCCGATGCCTTTCAGGCCATCCGGTTTCTGGTCAACGAGGATTTCCCACCGTTCTCATTTTTGGACCGGCGCGGCCTGCTGATCGGCTTTGATATCGATATTGCCCGTGCCGTTTGCGCCGTCCTCAAGGTGCGGTGTGCGGTCCAGTTCCGGCCCTTTGCGACCCTGCGCGCCGGTCTGCTCGCCGGCGATGGCGATGCGATCATCGCCGGCCTTTCCCAGGATGCGCCGGCCGGCGCCGGTCTGGCCTTCACCCGTCCCTATATGAAAATCCCCGCCCGCTTCGTGACCGCAAAGACCATGCGCTTTGATCCGCTCAAGCCCCCCGCCGGCAACTATGTCGGGGTCGTATGCCAGAGCGCCCACAAAGCCTATGCGGAGCGCTATTTCACGCAGATGGTGTTGGTTTGTTATCAAAATCTCGATACGGCGCTGGCCGAGGTCAGGGGCGGGCGGATCGTCGCCGTGTTCGGCGATGCCTTGACGCTGGGGCAATTGCTGAACACTGAACGTTTCCGGTCCTGCTGCGCCTATGCGGGGGGTCCCTATGTCGACGATGCGCACTTTGGCCGGGGTTTGATGATCGCCCTGCGCCCGGACGATATCGCCCTGCGCCACGCCCTCGACTATGCCCTGCGCGAAGTCTATCGCAACGGCACCTGGGCCGAACTCTATCTGCGCTATTTCCCGCTCGGGCTTTTCTAGGGCGTGTACCCGTAAATCGTTGATCCGATCAGACCAACTGCCGTGTCGGAATCTGAGTTCGATTCGGGCATTCCGCAAACCGCGCTCCATGTCGCAGAATTTCCAGGACCGGCCATAAGCGACGCCGGTCGTTAAACAGAACGCCTATGATCGCCGCTGCCTGATATTCTGCATGGGGGTGTGTTTGTTCGCAGAAATTACCTTTTGCACGGCCCGGATTATCCGACGTTGCGCTTCGACCAGAAAATTCCAGCCAGTCGATTGCTTTCCCAATTTCGTTATTCACGGCGGCGATTTTTCCGGACCTGATCATGTTGATCAAAAGGAAACTCGAAAAGCCCGCATCCTTGACATGTGCCATCATATCCGCATTTTTCTTCCCAACATTTGACGTCGTATTCCCACGCCAGCGCGATCCGTTCCAAATGAAGATTGCCCGAACTCTTCAACAGGACAACTTCATTCTCAATGGCAGTATTTCGTACGTAATCTGCGGCATCCTTGACGCTTGAGGCTTCGACAAACCGGCCATTCTTGCGATCTTCCCCACTTGCCTTTGATCGGTGGGAATGTTCGCCCAAAAACACGACTTCGTCACATATCTCGCGGGCCATCCGGTAGGCATCCCGGTATTTCCGGCTTGAACTCGTCATATCGGACAGATTTCCGATGACAATGCGTTTTCTGGGTGCCCGCGCCTCTTCGATGACCTTCAGGGCGAGCGGAAGACTGTGCCAGGGTGCCTTGACGGTATCGACTATGAACACCGGACCGCCCTTGACCCGAATTGGTTGGCAGCGGTTACGTACCGGTTCGAAATTCACACAGCGCGCCCGGATCGTCTCGATATCCACGCCAAGCTCGATGGCCGTCGCAAACGCAGCGACCACTGAAAGCCAAAAATGTTCCCCGATGAGTTGGGTCGAGATTTTTTCCGTACCGCCACGCCACGCGATCTCCACCGTCAGGGCGTCCGGGAACCGCGATATTGCGGACACAACGCGGTAGTCGGCAACGTTATTTCGGCCAAATGTCACCACCCGCCCGGTAGTTCGTGTCGACATTGCCATGGCGTGTTCGTCATCGGCATTGAGGATGGCCAAACCGCCGGGCCGGATCGACTCCACCAGCATACCCTTCTTGGCAGCTACAGCGCTTTTCGTCTTGAAAGATGAGTAGTGTTCCAAATTAATCAGGGTCACGACAGCGACATCCGGTTGCAGGATCTTCGCGATCGGAGACATGTCGCCCTTGTTGCCGACAGCACATTCGACGACAAAAAAATCCAGGTTTGGCTCGCTGGCCCGGACCGCCTTGGCAATCGGCATCAAAGTATTACCCCAGATCAACGCCTGAATATCGCCACGCTCGCTCAGAATATGCGACACCAGATTTGTCGTTGTTGATTTCGCTGAGCTTCCCGTAACGCCGACGAAAGTCGCCTTGCTCGCCATCCGCGCACGCCGCGCAAGCAAGGTATTGCGAAAGCGTCTGAAGCGATTGCGATAGGGCCTGGATCTCGTGCGCAGCGCACCTGTCTTTTTGAGCGAAAGGAGATTTTGCACTGTCAATCCTGCCCGGTTTGGTGCCAGCCTGCCGTATCTGTTTATTACCTGATTTGTCTTTGCAACGGATACCGGGGTTCAATGAATAATAAACCGGGAAGGCACGGAACGCATATCGATGTTGGTGTTCCCGATGCATGGTCCCTGTGGCGCTATCTGAGATGCGGCGGCGTATTCCTTGTTCGTGATTTCCGCCGGTGTGAACCGACCGTAATCAACTCCATCATGGCAATGTATTCGGAATTGTACCGGCGCAACCGCAAACGTTTCTATGATCCGTACGGTGTGTACTCCATCGTGCGGGAAGCGATCGGTTGGCCAAGGAAAGTGCGGCGCGCCATGCAGCAATATGCATCGACAAGCCGGCGTGTCCACGGCCGGTCCTATGTTGGCCAGGCGATCGATATGACCCGGGCTTTTCATGTTTGCGCCTTGAACCCCCACGAATATTATTCGGGTCAGCTCGCCAGGCATCTGGGTGGACCAGAGGTTCGCAATTATATTCCCTGGTCTGTTTTCACGAAGATCATGATCGAACTTCAACGCGATACTTTTGGCGCCCCGCCATTCAAGCTCAATGACAAGGCCGCATTTTGCGACTGGTGCCGGTCAGGGGGAATACGAAGTCCGCGGGAAATTGCTTTGGATGCAAACTCGCCCGAGCCGCCGCCAGACGTCATATCCCAGCTCGGGAAAAGCCTGTTTGTGAAGCCCCGCTCCGACATGGGAGGGAACAAAGCCGAAGAATGGAACCTCGACACCGACGGGTTATGGCATTGCCGTGAGCAATCCCCTGGCGTCAAGGAGTTGGCTGTCCATTTCTCCCGGCGAGCGAAGACCGACAGTAATGGTTTGGTCGTTCAGGAACGGCTGCGAAATCATCACAGACTATCGTCCATCTGCGGCTCTGCACTTTCGACCAGCCGCATCATCACAGTTTTGAATGAAGAAGACGAACCTGAGATCGTCCATGGGTTTTGGCGCATGGCGACAGATTCCGATTCAGTCGTCGATAATTTCCATTCTGGCGGCACAGCGTGGATCTCCAACGAATTTGAAACCGGGAACATCGCCCTTGGTGTGGATCAAGGTTCAATGACACGTCAGGATATTCAGCTCCGCCACCCGGTATCTGGAGAGGAGATCGCCGGAACGCATCATCCATTCTGGAAGGAAATTCGGGATTTCGCGTTGGACGCTCACAGAAAGTTGGATGGCGTTGTTCTGGTTGGCTGGGACATAGCCATGACGCCAGATGGACCCGCCGCCGTTGAATCCAATTTCCCACCTGGTTACAATCCGGTCGATCAAATGGTGTGGGATGGATTTGAAAATTGCCGCCTGGGTGAAATTCTCGCCTGGCGGGCACGGCGTTGGATTGAGCGGAATGTCGACAAGAGTTCTCGTCGATATATATCTGCGGATTGAGACTCTGGATCCCGATTTTAGAGATTACAGGCAGGAACGAACCGCAGCAATCCGCTCTCATTTTACCAGATGATCAGGTGGCGCGAATGGGGCAGAGTCTGGGCCGCCATCGCAAGGCCAGTTCTCAATAGATCAACATCCTGACCGCCGATCTGACTCCCGTGTCCGATGTGACCAATGACACAAGCGACCGGATATCGATTGCCTACCACAGTACTGCAGACAGGCCCCGGGCACATTTTCGTTTGGGTCAAACTGAGGCCTTGGCGTTGAACGCGGGGATGAGCAACAAAATGAAAGCAATGCACCTGGCTAATTGAGAGTGTTCAGACACCTGCCGTTAAACATCGGGTCGCCCTGGCCGCCGTCATCAGCATGGCAGTCGCTAGCCACATCTATCCAGCTTCAATCGTCGTTCTCATAGTCCTCGGGCAATTTGTGGGCAATGCCTTTGTGGCAATCGATGCACGTCTTGTTCTCTTCCATGGCGGCCGGATGCTTCTCGCGCGGCCGTCGTTCCTGTTTTTCAAAATCCATTGCATTGAATGAA
>CAXMRP010000142.1:0-7123 GCA_964196155.1 uncultured Polyangiaceae bacterium | reverse complement strand
GGCCGAAATCCGTAAACTCCGATGATCCAGGCCGTATAATCAGAAATGCGCCAAGAAAACCGATTATCAGACCGGACCAGCGGTGCAGACCGACCCGCTCGCCGAGTATTATAATTGCCAAAAGTGTGGCGAATATTGGCGATGCGAAACTGATGGCGGTCACAGTTTCGAGCGGCGCCAAGCTGACGGCCATAAAAAATGCCAGCATCGCTCCGGCATTTAGCGCTCCCCTTAGCAGATGCAGACCGATCCTGTCGGTCCGCATGACCGCGAGACCACCAGCGCGCCATATTATTGGCAAGAGAACGATGAAGCCGATCAGGCAACGAAAGAAACCGATTTCGAAGGGATGCAGCTCGCCTGATAACTGCTTGATGGCGGACAGCATGACGGCGTTGACCATGCCAGCGGCCATCATGAAAAGAATAGCGCTAGAAGAATTCTGTATGGCGGGCGGATATGTTCGACTTGTCATTGATCGCCATCCTAGCCCTCTACGCTATCAAAGCGAGAAAGAATGCGGCGATTGCGAAACCAGTCCCACTCAGCAACTAATCAATGCTGAATGTCGTCGGTTCGATCCCGATCGCCCGCTCCATTTAACCGCTTGATGGACAAGTGGTTTGGGGTTGATGGCTTTTCGCGGCCGGGATTTGCTGCAGTGGCTTTGCAGTGTTGGCATCCACAATCGGGGATCAGCGGCCCCTAAATTATTGTGGTATCGCGAACGTGGTGATTTCCGCTTTGCTCTAGTTTTCAGACATTTATGAAGCTGACTGGTTTGTCTCAGGTTGACCCGAAGCCGCCATTCGTAAATTTGGGTCAACGACCGCTCCGGGCCCTTAGCGGACGTGGCCGGCGGCCCACCGGAGGCTTTCAATTGTCGAAAAGCAGACATCGTCCAGCCGCAAGGCCATTCAAATTGCGCCAGAGTTTAGACGGTTAGAATGTGCCAATACCGGCCATCGCCGTACTCCGCCGAGCAACCGTCTCATAGTCAACGGTTTGACAATTCTAGCAGCAATATTTGGCTATTGATCGCGCGGCCAATGATTGGTGCGGTGCCCGCGTTTGTTTGATCAATCGGTAGGTGGAGGAACTTGAGCGATGATGAAATGGAAGCACGTATTCATATTAACATTGCTAGTATCGGGTAGCTTTTGCGTCACCCAATCGGCGATTGCGATTCAAGTGGATTGGCCTCATGCCACCGATGTGGCTGGTTGGGTAGATAACCCTGGGGCCGCAAGCGGCACAGAAGAGGGCAACCTGCAGGTGGACCAGCCGCACGGCGCTGGTATTGGTCAGGGGGCGCTGTCAGATTAAACATAAAAAATCACGGGGTTTTGGTCTGTTGCCCTGATATTCAGGCAACAGGACTTAAGAACCCTCGTAAATACAAGGGTTGCCTCCCAGACACCGACCGCAGACCGCCATCAATCTATATCACGGGATTTTAGTCTGACAATGCCCCGCCGCCGCTGGCGTCGCAACGATGCACCTTCGGCCCGTAGGAATCGATCCAGTAGAGCCGCTGTTCGTCGACATCCCAAAGTGGCCCCTCGCCCAGACTGTCGCCGGCTTCGACCAGCACCTCAATCCGCAACATGTCCGTGCCTCCTGTTCTCTCCGCCCGCCGGCGCCGGCAGCCGATGCGCCCTAGAATGCCACCCGGTCGCCGCCCTTCAGCGACAGGATTTCGCGCGCCTCGTCGGGGCTGGCGACTTGCATGCCGAGCCCCTCGATAATGCTGCGCGCCATTTTCACCTGATCGGCATTGGAGGTGGCGAGCTTACCCTTGCCGGCCCACAGGCTGTCTTCCAGCCCGACCCGGATATTGCCGCCCATGGCGGCGGCCTGTGCGGCGATACGCAACTGCGCGGCACCGGCGCCCAGCACCGACCAGCGATAATCGTCGCCAAACAGCCGATCGGCGGTGCGCTTCATGTGCGCCACGTCTTCGGGATGATTGCCGATTCCGCCCAAAAGCCCGAACACCGACTGGACGAAGAAGGGCGGCTTGACCAGGCCGCGCTCGGCGAAGTGGTTGAGATTGTAAAGATGGGAGATGTCGTAGCACTCGAACTCAAAGCGCGTATCATTGTCGTAGCAAGTCTCAAGCACATACTCGATGTCCTTGAAGGAATTGCGGAAAACCAGATCGCGTGTTGCCTCCAGATGCTCGCGCTCCCAGTCGAACTTGAACGTGTCGTACTTGGCGAGCAGGTGATAGAGGCCGAAGTTCATCGATCCCATGTTCAGCGAAGCAACCTCGGGCTTGAATTGCGCCGCCGGGCGCACCCGTTCCTCGACCTTCATATAGGGACTGCCGCCGGTGGTGATGTTGATGGCGGCATTGGTCGATTGCTTGATGCGCGGCAGGAAGCGGGCGAAAGCCTCCGGCGTCTGGTCCGGCTTGCCGGTTTCGGGATCGCGGGCGTGCAGGTGAAGGACCGCAGCGCCGGCTTCGGCGGCTGCGATGGCGTCCCGGGCGATCTCATCGGGGGTGATCGGCAGATGCGGTGACATGGTCGGCGTATGGATGGCGCCGGTTACCGCACAGGTGATGATGATTTTTCCGCTGCTTGCCATGGTATCTTTCCCTATTCGCCAATATCCCGGTCGGCGCTTCGCTTGTGGGCAATCAGCGCCATCAGCCGGCGGTCGCGCCAGGCCTGCCGGTTTTCCTGATCCGATTCTGCGAGCGACTGCCGGCGGCCCTTTTCGATGGTGTCCAGAACCGGGCCGGCCCAGTCGACCCGCCTCTGGGTCTGTTCGAAGATCGCCTCGTAGATGCCCTGATAGCGGTCGACATAGTCGCGAATGCCGCCGGGCGCGTTGAGGTCGATGGTCTCAAACGGCCCCATGAAGGACCAGCGCAGCGCCAGCCCGTCGCGGATACCGATGTCGACATCCTCAATGGAGGCGTAACCGTCGGCGACAAGGCGAAAGGCTTCCTCCAGCAGCGCGCCCTGCATGCGGTTCATGATGAAGCCGTCAAGTTCGCGCTTCATGACTATCGGCGCCTGGCCGCAGGAGATGAGAAACTCGCGGGTGCGTTCAACCACGTCCGCCGCCGTCCATGGTGCCGGCACCACTTCGGCCGCCGGCACCAGATAGGGCGGGTTGATGGGATGAACGACCAGGCAGCGATGGCGACCGGCCAAATCTTCCGTGAACGAAGAGGGCAGCAGCGCGGATGAAGAACTGGCGATGACAGTGTCGGTATCGGCCATGGCGTCGAGACGGGCAAAGACTTCCCGTTTCAGGTCAAGCCGTTCGGGCGCATTTTCTTGAACATGGGCCGCACCGGCGAGCGCTGCATCGAGCTCGGTTTCGCGATGAATTGCGTCCAACACGTCGTCCGGGCTGCGGCCGCCCAGCAGATCATTGGCCTGAAGCTCCGGCAAAATGGTTTTTATGAATTCGATGGCCTTTGCCGGCGCCGTTTCGTCCTCGTCCCACAGGGTGACTTGGTGGCCGGCGCGGGCAAAGGTGATTGCCCAGGCGCGGCCGATAAAGCCCGCGCCAACAATCGCGACCTTGGTCCCGTTGCTTTCGCCCATGTCAAAGCGCCTCCATGTTGCCGTCGATGCCGATCGACTGGCCGGAAATGTTGGCGCCGGCATGCGACAGAAGGAAGGCGACCATGGCCGCGACATCGTGGGGGGTCACCATCCGCCGCAGTGAAATCTTGGCCAGATAGTCGGCCTCCATGTCTTCATAGGTGACGCCGGTCTGCGCCGCGCGGTCGCGAATGACGCCCGACATGCGCGGCCCCTCGACGATGCCCGGCCGGATGGCGTTGACGCGGATATTGTGGGGACCAAGCTCCTTGGCGAGGCTTTCGGTAAAGCCGATGACGCCGAATTTGGCCGACGAATAGGGGGTGCGGTAGGCATAGCCGAAGTGGCCGGCGGCCGATGACATGCCAACGATCGACCCGCCGCCCGCCACCTTCAGCATCGGGGTGGCGCGGCGGGCGCACAGAAACTGGCCGGTAAGACAGACATCAAGGCAGCGTCGCCACTCGGCCAGGTCGATCTCCTCCACGCCGCCGGTGGGGCCGGCAATGCCGGCATTGTTGATCAGGGCGTCGAGCCCGCCAAGCCGATCGGCAACGGCGTCGAACATGCGGTCGACATCGCCCTCATCCGACACGTCCGCCTTGAGGGCATCGGCGTCGGGAAAATCCCGGCGGAACGCATCGAGTGCATCATCGGCGACATCGCAGACGACAAGCCGCGCACCATGACGGGCCAGCCGCTGGGCGATTGCAAGGCCGATGCCGCCAGCGCCAGCGGTTATCAGCACCCGTTGTCCGGCAATTCCTTCAGCCAAATCAGTAGCGGTCGCATTATCGGCCATATTGCATGTCCCGGCACTGTCAGAGTAAATTTTTGAATACTTAATATGGGCATAGCCCCTGTCGGATCAATCCGAAAAATTCAATGGAATCAATGGTTGAAATTATCGATGTCCGCGCGCAGACAAAGTAATAATTTTTCCTCTGACACTGCCCTCCGATAATCCCGGGGCGGTTCAGTTCGCGACTTTCGATTGTTCGACCCCGAATCCTAAAGCTGATCAGCAAACATGTCTTTGTAGTGTCTATACCAGTCGCTGACAAAGACCTCATCGGGATCGTAGCGGCGTTTTAGCTTCAAGAATTCGGGCATCTGCGGATAACAGCGTTCCACCTGCCGGCGTTCCGCCCAGCGGTGATAAGTCAAAAAGTAATTGCCGCCATGGGCGATTGCCCGGTCAATAAGCCGCCGGAAATCGTCTGCCGCCTTCGATATTCCCTCCGAGGTATGGTCAATGTGAAGGTTCATCACAATGCACGCCCATGGTTCCCTCGCCCAGGCGAGGAAGGACTCATCATCCTTGGCGATCAATCTGATAGTACCGTAAATGAGTTGGGCACCGTGTTCGCGGAAGTCCCCAGCGACCTCGGCAAGGAACGAGCTGAGGGCGGCCCGCGGTACGTAAAGCTCCGTAATCATCTCGGTGCCCTTCGACTTAGCCTTGAGCAACCGGTCCAACTCCACGTGATAGTCGTCGATATAGACGCTGAGTTGGTGCGTGTCAGACCAATATCGCTGGCCTGATGTGGATAAATAGTACGATGTATACAGCTCATAGGCGCGGGCCCTGTCGGCATGTGACTGAAAATAGAGCTTGCGCCAGTCATCTTCGCGAAGCGCGCTTCGTAGCGCGGGCATTTCCGCATCCTGGGGGAGCGGTCGATAGCAAGAAAAAACGCCCGATTGCAAAAATTTGTCAGACTTCATGTCGGTCGAAAATTGGCAGTCGCCGTAGAGAAACCCCGTACGAATTCGATCTTCAAACTCCGGCATAAGTCGTTCCATGTTGATGATCGTCACGACTCGCTCGAGTTTCGTGCGCCGCATGAGCCGGAGCTTGACCTTGGTGATAATGCCAAACAAACCGTAGCCGCCGATCGCAAGCCGAAACAGTTCGGCGTTTTCATGTCGGCTACACGTGATGAGCTGACCCTCTCCATCCATTAAGGTGAAGGCCGTCACATCGCCGATAATTGGCTTAAAAGTTAGACCTCGCCCATGGGCGTTAGCCCCAAGCGCACCGCCGATTGAGAGTCGATCCGCTCCGGTTTGTTTTTGAATTATTCCCCAAGGTCGCGATTTGCCAGCCTGCATCGCTTGGAGCTGACGGACAAGCTCGGGCCATTGAATTCCGGCCTCGACTTCGACCACGCCATTTTTGTCGTCGAGATTTACAACACGGTTCATATCGCGTGTATCAATCAATACACCGTCTTCGAGGAACTGCTGACCGCCCATCGCGTGCCGCCCGCCCGCGATGCTCACCGACTTGGAATCGGTCCGGGCTGCGGAGAGAGCTGCTTGCAAGGCGCTTTCGGAACGGGGCCGGAGGACCCGTGCCATTCGCGTTTCGTTGAGTTGCGAGTGAATGTCGTTGACTTCGACGGCCGCGTCTTCGGCCCATCCTTGGCGCACCGGCGTGCCGGCTGCCGGCAGACCAGTGGCAGCGAGAAGCCCAAGGAACTGACGGCGTGTGCGTTTCATGGCGCCTTTTGTCGCGAAATTCCCCTGGCGGCGATGAATATGAAATACAGCGCAACGGCTTGAATCGCATGATAGAGAGCGTTGTGATTGAAGTATACCTTATGCACAGCAATACCACTTTGTTGCACGAAAGCGGCAACAAAGGTGAAGGCAACGCCCCAGATGCCGGCACGCAGATACGCGTCACGGCGCGCGCGGTAGGCAAGGATAAGCGCGATGAGGAGGAAGGTCGCCGCGGGCAGATAGTTGACTATCAGGACAAAAAATGAACCATCGTATTGGATGAACACAATCATATAGATCACGAATACGACCAGCATTGCGACCAGCACGCGCCGCGCCACACTATCTGAAAACAGCAGTAGGGACCCAATGGCCCAGCAGGCCAGGGCAGCCATGCCAATGGCCGCGAATATTCCAAACCACAGTATTTGAGAGAGGATCGACTGGGTGTCCGGTACAAAACCGTGACTGATTGCGCCGAGAAAAGCGGCAATCCCAGTCGCTCCGAAAAAGAATATGAACCAACGCCCAAAAATATTTACTCTTGCGCCGCTGTGTATCAGCCATGTTGCGAACCCGGCGCATTCCGCGGCCAGGCCGAGATCGGTCAGGGACACATCCGGTTCGAGCAAAGTCATGGTGTCGGATCTTTATCGAGCGGGGCAATCCCGGGTAGCCAAGGCGTGCCCGAGCGTAAACATGAACGCCGCTAAAACAAAATGGAACCAGATCGGCGTCGTGCTCGTGAACCAGCGCAGTTCAGGATTGAGAGCCATTGTCAAAATGTAACGCGCAGCCATGACAAGCCCATATAGAAGGCTCGAATATCTTAGGTAGCGACCAGTGCGAGGCGAGAGGGTAGTGAAGACCCCGCGACCGCGGGCGAAGTTCAATGTGATAGCGATCATTAGCCCCAAAAGTGCGATTTGTATCGGAAGGAGCAAGGCATAAGGAATTAGCCCGGAATACCATCGCTCGAAGGGCGGCAAGAAACTGACATCCATGACGGATGTAAGAAGCTGGCCGGCGATACGCAATGCGAACAGTAG
>CAXMRP010000141.1:0-12626 GCA_964196155.1 uncultured Polyangiaceae bacterium | reverse complement strand
GCCCTTGTTCCATTTGACGAACTTGAACGGCCCGGTGCCGACCGGATTGGTGGCGTTGGTGTCGGCGCTTTCCGGCGCCACAATCACCGCATCGCCCCAACCCATCGAGAAAAGGAACGAACCGGTTGGCTTGCTCAAGGTAATTTTCACTGTCGCCGGGCTCACTGCCTCAACGCTGGCAATCGGCGCAAACAGTGCCTTTTGGGCGTTTGTGGAATCCTCCGCCCGCGCCCGGTCCAGCGCAAACACCACATCGGCGGCATCGAAGTCCGTGCCGTCGTGATATTTCACCCCAGTGTGCAGGCTGAATGTGTAGGTCAGCCCGTCGTCGGAAATTGTCCAGCTTTGCGCCAATGCCGGCAACACCGCGCCATCGGGTCCGATCCGGGTCAGCCCTTCAAAAATATTGGCGTAAACCACTTCGTCGATGGCGGCGGCCGCCCCGCCGGTCGGGTCAAGGTTGGGTGGCTCCAGCGGCATGCCGATCGTCAGGCCGGTATTGGCGGCCTGGGCGCTGCCGACCAGCAAGAACAAGGCCGTCGCCGACATTAGTGTTGCACGCTTGATTGAAAAGTTCATGGAAACTACTCCCTGTTTTTCGCGCTCGATCCTGGCTTCGGCCCGGTGCTTTTAAGCCAATCTTGCGTCCGACCGCTTCAGGCGCTTTCCCCGCTCAAAAGCCGGTGCAGCGCCAGTGCCATCACCTTGGCACTGTCCACCATATCATCGATCCCGACATATTCGTCCGGTTGGTGGGCAAGGTCCAGTATCCCTGGCCCATAGGCGATACAATCCTTGATGAGACCGATCCTGTCGATATGTTTTTGGTCATAGGTGCCCGGCGAAATGACATATTCCGCCGGTTTGCCCAGTACTGCGCCAATTGCCTGATCAACCGCCTGGACTACCGGCGCGGATTTATCGGTCAGAGTCGGGTTCATTTCAAACAGATCGCGTAGTTCGTACCGAAAGTCATCGCGATCCCTGCCGATCCCATCCAGAAGATCGCGCATCTCCTGCTTCACCGCGTCCATGGTCTCTTCGATGCCAAACCGCCGGTCGATGACCATCCGGCAACTGTCGGCGACCAACGCCGCTGGAAATCCCGCATAATCTTCGCCCAGCCCGCCATGAAGCGAATTGATATTGAGCGAGGCCTGCCGCGCCCCTTCCGGCACTACCGGCATGGCGGTGCGCCGCTCGCCGAGCGCCGGATACAGATCGCCTTCGATGGCCCCGAGCACCGCCGCCATGTGGCGGATGGCGCTGTCGCCCAAAAACGGCATCGACCCGTGGGCAATCCGGCCATGGGTCTCGATCTCGGCCCACCACAGGCCGCGATGACCAAGGCAAATCCGGTCCTTGTTGAGCGGTTCGGGGATGATGACATGATCAACCCGCGGCGCCGCTAACAGCCCCAGTTCGGCCAGATGCGCCACGCCGCCATAGCCGCCGGTCTCCTCGTCCGCGGTACCGGATATCTCGATCGCCCCGTTAAAACCCGGCACGACCGCCAAAAACGCCTCGACAGCGACAATCGAGGCGGTCAGCCCGCCCTTCATGTCGCAAGACCCCCGGCCATAGATTTTGCCGTCTTTCTCCTCGCCGCCGAACGGATCGACGGTCCAGCCCGCACCCGGTTCCACCACATCGATATGGGAGTTGAAATGAACGCACGGGCCCGGCCCGCGACCCTCTTTGCGCGCGATCACATTCCAGCGCGGAAATTCGTCGGTATCGCCAGGCGCGCCCTCGCCGCGCTCAAACAAAATATCGAACCCCTGCGGCCGCAGCCGGTCAGCCAGAAAATCGCAACAGGCGCGATAATCAGCGCCCGGCGGATTGATCGAAGGAATGCGGATCAGGTCCTGGGTCAAAGCAACAAGATCGGATCGACGCTGATCGATTTCCGGGCCAAGCCCGTCCCGAATCGCCAGATCGCTTGAATCCTGCCCGCGTGTCGTCATTTTCCGACCCGTAAGCCATTCAGGAACACATTCAAAATCTGATCGCTGATTTCGGCACGATAGGTTGCGGCATCCGGTTCAACGCCCGTGTCGGCTCCCTCGCCCAGCACCGCCCGCACCTGCACGTCGAAATCGGCATAATGCTGGGTCACCGCCCAGATCATCATGATTAGATGATGGGGATCGCAGGCGGCGATCCGGCCCTCGTCGATCCACCGGGCAAGGATGGCCGCTTTGTCATCGACCAGCGATTTCAGCGCCCCGCGCAAAAAGTCACCGATCAACGGCGCACCACGAATTACTTCGGTGGCGAACAGCCGCGAGGCTTCTGGCTTGTCGATTGCCATGGCAACCTTGGCGTCGATATAGGTGGAAATTTCCCCGATCGGATCGCCATCCGGGTCCAGATCGGCCAGCGGTTTCAGCCACACCTCCAGCGTCTCTTCCAGCACCGCCAGATAGAGCGCATCCTTGTTGGCGAAATAGTACAATAGATTCGGCTTCGACATGCCGGCTTTGGCGGCGATCTGGTCCAGCGTTGCGCCACGAAACCCGTGGGTGGAAAACACCGCCAGCGCCCCGTCCAAAATGGCCTGCCGGTTGGCAGTCTGAATGCGCGATTGGGCCTTCGACCGGTTCTTCAAATCATTCGACACGAACACCTGTTTCTCCGACATCAACCCACTGGCGACCATTGAATAATTACGGCGAATATCCGCGGCCGCACACCCGTTGCCGGCCGCGCCGGACTTTCATCTTGACCGGCCCGAACCGCCAACCTAGCGTACAATTTGACCAATTAGTCAAGAAACGCCAACGCCGGGATATTCGTCAACCGATGCGGAAAAAAGCCACAGCCACCCAGATGATCGACGATGAACGGGTGCGGGTAACCCGGTTCGATTTTTCGCCCGGTGCTGAAACTGGCTGGCATACCCACGCGATGGACTATGTTATCACCGCGATCACCGACTGCGCCATGGCACTGGAAGAACCGGGCGGCGACAGCCGCCAAATTCTGGTGCCCGCCGGCACCGCCTATCGGCGCGATAAGGGCGTCGAGCATAATGTCATCAATGACGGCAACGGGGAGATGTCGTTCGTCGAAGTCGAATTGAAATAAGGGAACGGATCATGGCGGCACCAGGTGCAAATCTGAAAATCAATGGCGACCGGCTGTGGGCGTCGATCCACGAAATTGCCGAGATCGGTCCCGGCGTACGCGGCGGCTCCAACCGGCAGACGCTGACCGATGAGGATTCTGAAGGCCGCAAGCTGTTCCAGCGCTGGTGCGAGGAAGCCGGCCTGACCATCAGCGTCGATCAGATGGGCACCATGTTCGCCCGCCGCGAGGGCTCTGACCCGGATGCGCTGCCGGTCTATGTCGGCTCGCATCTGGACACCCAGCCGACCGGCGGCCGCTATGACGGTGTGCTCGGCGTGCTCGGCGGGCTGGAGATCGTCCGCTCCCTCAATGACATGGGTATCAAGACCAGACACCCCATCGTCGTCACCAACTGGACCAACGAGGAAGGCACCCGCTTCGCCCCCGCCATGCTGGCCTCGGGCGTTTTCGCTGGCGTACTCGACCAGGATTGGGCCTATGAACGCACCGACGCAGAAGGCAAGAAGTTTGGCGACGAACTGGAGCGGATCGGCTGGAAGGGTGCCGAAGAAGTGGGGAAGCGCAAGATGCACGCCTTTTTCGAACTCCACATCGAGCAGGGCCCGATCCTGGAAGCCGAAGACAAGCTGATCGGCGTCGTCACCCACGGACAGGGCCTGCGCTGGATCCAGGTGACCGTTACCGGCAAGGAGAGCCATACCGGCTCCACGCCCATGCCGATGCGCCGCAACGCCGGTCGCGGCCTCGCCCAGATCACCGAGCTGGTGCACGAGATTGCCATGAGCCGCCAGCCCAACGCGGTCGGCGCCATCGGGCATATCGACGTCTATCCCAATTCCCGCAACATCATCCCCGGCAAGGTGGTCTTTACTGTCGATCTGCGCAGCCACGAACTGGACACGCTGACCGGCATGGTCGACCGGCTGATGGCGGAGGCACCGAAACTGTGCGAAGCGCTCGGAGTGGAATTTGAGGCCGAAATCGTCGGCCAGTTTGATCCGCCGGCCTTCGACGAGACGTGCGTGAAGGCCGTCCGTGATGCGGCCCAGCGGCTGGGATATTCCCACCGCGACATCGTTTCGGGCGCCGGCCACGACGCCTGCTGGATCAACCGGGTCGCACCGACATCCATGGTCATGTGTCCCTGCGTCGATGGCCTGTCCCACAATGAGGACGAGGATATCTCGATCGAATGGGCGACAGCCGGCACCAATGTGCTGTTCCACGCGGTGGTGGAGACGGCGGAAATAACAGAATGAGCGGAGCACCATCATGACCAAACTCATCAAAGGCGGCACGGTCGTCACCCATGACCGCACCTACAAGGCCGATGTCTTCATCCAGCATGACAAGATCGTCGCTGTCGGCCCCGACCTCACACACGACGCCGATCACACCATCGACGCCACCGGTTGCTATGTCATGCCCGGCGGCATCGATCCGCACACCCACATGGAAATGCCCTTCATGGGCACTCACTCCACCGACGACTTCGACACCGGCACGGCGGCGGCGCTCGCCGGCGGCACCACCATGACTGTCGATTTCTGCCTGCCCGCGCCGGGCGAGGGGCTGATCGACGCGCTGCAGACATGGTTCCAGAAAGCCGGCAAGGCGCGTTCCGACTATTCCTTCCACATGGCGATCACCTGGTGGGGCGAACAGGTGTTCAACGAAATGCCGGAAGTGGTGGCGCGCGGCATCAACACCTTCAAGCATTTCATGGCCTACAAGGGCGCGCTGATGGTCGACGATGACGAGATGTTCGCCTCGTTCCAGCGCTGCGCCGAGATCGGCGCCATGCCGCTGGTCCATGCCGAAAACGGCGATGTCGTCGCCGCCAAGCAGGCCAAACTCCTGGCGGAAGGCAATAACGGCCCCGAGGCCCACGCTTATTCGCGCCCGGTGGAAGTAGAGGGCGAGGCCGCCAACCGCGCTATTATGATCGCCGATCAGGCCGGCGTGCCGCTTTATGTCGTCCACGTCTCCTGCGAGCAGGCCCATGAGGCCATCCGGCGCGCCCGGCAAAAGGGCATGCGGGTGTTCGGCGAGCCGCTGATCCAGCATCTGGTGCTCGATGAAAGCGAATATCAAAACCCCGACTGGGACTATGCCGCCCGCCGCGTCATGTCGCCGCCGTTCCGCAACAAGCTGCATCAGGATTCGCTGTGGGCCGGGCTTCAGGCTGGCTCGTTACAGGTCGTCGCCACCGACCATTGCGCCTTCACCACCGAACAAAAGCGCTCCGGCGTTGGTGACTTCACCAAAATTCCCAACGGCACCGGTGGTCTGGAAGACCGCATGCCGGTGCTGTGGACCCGTGGCGTACGCACCGGCCGGCTGACCATGAACGAATTCGTCGCCGCCACCTCCACCAACATTGCCCGCATTCTCAATGTCTATCCCAGAAAGGGCGCCATCCTGCCCGGCGCCGATGCCGATCTGGTGGTCTGGGACCCGGATGCGACCAAGACCATCGCCGCCGATACGCAAAAATCCGCCATCGACTATAATGTCTTTGAAGGCATCGAGGTCACCGGCCTGCCCCGCATCACCCTGTCGCGCGGCCGCATCGCTTACGAGGATGGCGAGGTCAAAGCCGAAACCGGCGACGGTGAATTTGTCGAGCGCCCGGCCAGCCCGCCGACCAATCAGGCGCTTTCGGCGTGGAAGGAACTCACCGCACCGCGCAAGGTCGAACGTACCGGCATCCCGGCGGGGGTGTAGTTGACCGATTTAATCCAGTTCCGATACAGGCCTGCCGGATCGGGTATTGATGTTGGAGGCCTGGGGCGGATATGGCGCAAAGATTGAAGCATCCATGACCGAAGCCGCAGCCGTTTCTTCCCCTGTCATCACGGCATCTGACCTGTCGCTGACCTTCCAGACCAATGATGGTCCGGTCCACGCGCTGGCCGATATCGATCTGGCGATCCAACCCGGCGAATTCGTTTCGCTGATTGGCCCCTCCGGCTGCGGCAAGACCACCTTGTTGCGCGTCATCGCCGATCTCGAACAGCCGACCAAAGGCGCACTGACCGTCAACGGTGTCTCCGCCCATGACGCCCGCATGGCCCGCGCCTATGGCTATGTGTTTCAGGCCGCGGCGTTGTTTCCCTGGCGCACCATCGCCAAAAACGTTTCCCTGCCGCTGGAGGTCATGAGCTACTCGGCAAAAGATAGAGCCGAGCGCGTTGCCCGCACTTTGGATCTGGTCGATCTGACCGGTTTTGAAAAGAAATACCCCTGGCAATTGTCCGGCGGCATGCAGCAACGCGCCTCGATCGCCCGGGCGCTGGCCTTCGATCCGGACCTGTTATTGATGGACGAACCGTTCGGCGCACTCGATGAAATCGTCCGCGATCATCTCAACGAGCAACTCCTGAAGCTGTGGGCCCGAACTAAAAAGACTATCGTCTTTGTCACCCACTCGATCCCCGAGGCGGTGTTTTTGTCGACCCGCATTATCGTCATGTCGCCGCGCCCCGGCCGTATCCATGACGTGATCGATTGCAATCTGCCGTCAGATCGCACGCTGGACATTCGCGAGACGCCGGAATTCCTGAAACTCGCCCACCGGGTCCGTGACGGCCTGCGCGCCGGCCATTCCTATGAGGACCAGGATGAGGGGTCGGACCTAAGGTGATGACCGCGATCAACCGCTTTTTCGCCGGCAACACCGGCCCGGTACTGACCGTCATCGCCGCGATCATTGCCATCTGGTATGTCGGCGCGGTGTTCATGAACGCCCCGTTCCAGCGCGACATATTCAAGCGCGCCGACACGCAATATACCACCGCCCAACTGATCACCGAGACCATGCGCCAGGAACGCCCGGTGCTGCCCGCGCCCCACCAGGTGGCAGTGGAAATCTGGAAGACCACGGCGCAAAAGAACATCACATCCAAGCGCTCTCTTGTCTTTCATTCGTGGGTGACTCTGTCCTCGACTCTGTTGGGATTTTTGATGGGTACCGTGCTCGGCATCGCCATCGCCGTTGGCATTGTCCATTCCCGCACCCTCGACAAGAGCCTGATGCCGTGGATTATTACTTCGCAGACGATTCCCATCCTGGCCGTCGCGCCGATGATCATCGTCGTGTTGGCCGCCATCGGCGTGAAGGGCCTGGTGCCCAAGGCAATCATCTCCACTTACTTGTCTTTCTTCCCGGTCGCGGTCGGCATGGTCAAGGGCCTGCGCTCGCCCGATGTCATGCATCTGGACCTGATGCGCACCTGGTCAGCCAGCCCCGCGCAGACATATTGGAAGCTGCGCTGGCCGTCTTCGTTGCCATTTTTATTCGCCTCCATGAAGGTCGCGGTTGCCATCTCGCTGGTCGGCGCCATTGTCGGTGAATTGCCCACCGGCGCCATCGCCGGCCTGGGCGCGCGGATGCTCAACGGCAGTTATTATGGTCAGACGATCCTCATCTGGTCGGCGCTGATCGCCGCGGCATTTCTGGCGGCAATTCTGGTGGCTTTGATCGGAGTGATTGGCAAGATCGTCACCGCCCGTATGGGAGCACCGGCGCAATGACCGGAAATGATCGGCACCGGCGGCCGGTTTTGCCGATACTGATCGCAATCGCGGCGATTATCGCACTAATTTTGCCGTGGATTGCCACGCCCCCGGATGGGACGGAATTGACGCCGATCGGGTTCTATCTACCTGTAACAACACTGCTTTTGCTAATCGTATCCGGCGTCGCGCTGTTCCTTCCAAAATGGGCAACCACCGTCGCATTCCTTGGCGCCCACGCCGCCGCTTTGCTGATGCTATCCGCCCTGCCGGCAATAGCAGGATGGGCCGCGTCCGGCTTCGGGTTCCTGGTCCTGGCACTATGGCTAAGTGCCTGGTTTTCCGTGGAAAACCTGTCCGCACTGCGGTTCGAAAGCCGCGCTGCCGGCCGCCTTCTCAACATACTGATCCCGGTCCTTTTCGGTGCCTGGCTACTTATCCTGTGGGAATTACTGGTGCGCGGTTACGGCGTGCCAAAAGTACTCTTGCCGCCACCCAGTGACATCGGTGCCCGCTTTGCCGGATCGCTGCCCATCCTCGCTGCCGATTTCCGCCAAACCTTCCTGAAAGCCGTGCTGGCCGGCTATGTGCTCGGCTGCGGCAGCGGATTTCTGGTCGCACTGCTCGCCGACCGTGTGCCGTTTCTGCGACGCGGCCTGCTGCCGGTCGGCAACATGGCCAGCGCATTGCCGATCATCGGCGTCGCCCCGATCATGGTCATGTGGTTCGGTTTCGACTGGCCATCCAAGGCCGCCGTCGTGGTCATCATGACGTTCTTTCCGATGCTGGTGAACACGGTTACCGGCCTTGCCGCTGCCGGCCGCATGGAACGCGACATGATGCACACCTACGCTGCATCCTGGTGGCAAAACCTGATAAAATTGCGCCTGCCCGCCGCCTTGCCTTTTGTTTTCAATGCCTTGAAGATAAATTCAACGCTTGCGCTGATCGGTGCGATCGTGGCGGAGTTCTTTGGCACCCCCATCGTTGGCATGGGCTTCCGGATTTCCACCGAGGTCGGCCGCATGAATATCGACATGGTGTGGGCAGAGATTGCTGTCGCCGCATTGGCGGGATCGGCATTTTATGGATTGGTGAGCTTGACCGAACGGGCCTTCACTTTCTGGCATTCTTCTTATCGGGCCCGGTGAATCAGACAAACTATCGGCCCAGAATGGGATCAGCAACGAGATCAAGAACAGGATCAATAACGGGAGAAATAGAATGAAAAACGCACTACTGAAACTTAGCCTGGCATCGGCCTTTGCCGCTGGGCTCCTGGCCGGCACGGCAAGTGCCGCTGACAAGGTAACCTTGCAATTGAAGTGGGTCACGCAGGCCCAGTTTGCCGGCTATTTTGTCGCCAAGGACAAGGGGCTTTATGAAGCAGAAGATCTCGATGTGACCATCAATCCGGGCGGCCCGGACATTGCGCCGCCGCAGGTGATCGCCGGTGGTGGCGCCGATGTCATCATCGAGTGGATGCCGGCAGCGCTGGCGGCCCGCGAAAAGGGCGTGGCGCTGGTCAACATCGCCCAGCCGTTCAAGCGCTCTGGCATGATGCTGACCTGCCGCAAGGAAACCGGTATCGCTAATCCAAAAACCGACTTTCCGGGCAAGACGCTTGGCGTCTGGTTCTTCGGCAACGAATATCCGTTCCTGTCGTGGATGAGCCAGCTGGGCCTGTCCACCGATGGCGGCGATGGCGGCGTGACGGTGCTGAAACAGGGCTTCAACGTCGATCCGATCCTGCAAAAGCAGGCCGATTGCATCTCCACCATGACCTACAATGAATATTGGCAGGTCATCGATGCCGGCATTCCCGAAGACGAACTGATCGTCTTCAAGTATGCCGATCAAGGCGTCTCCACCATGGAAGATGGCCTTTATGTTCTGGAAGATCGCCTGTCCGATCCGGCCTTTGTCGACGTGATGGCCCGCTTTGTCCGCGCCTCCATGGCCGGTTGGGACTGGGCTCGAGCCAATCCGGATGACGCCGCCGACATCGTTCTGGAAAACGATGCCACCGGCGCCCAGACCGAAAAACATCAGCGCCGCATGATGGGCGAAATCAACAAGCTGACCGAAGGTTCGGACGGCAAACTTGATCCTGCCGACTATGACCGCACGGTCGCAACGCTGCTGGCTGGCGGTTCCGACCCGGTGATCATGGCCGCGCCGGTTGGTGCGTGGACTCACGCGGTTATCGACAAGTCGATGATGGCGAAATAAGCAAAAGCACCACCGAACAATGAATAACGGGCGGCCGTTCAGCCGCCCGTTTTTATTTCCGCGATATCCGCTCCAGACCGGCTACCGTTCAATCTTCGGCGTAGACCACCAATAAATCCTTGGCGTCGATCTTGTCGCCGGTCTTGACGGTAATCTCAGTGATCTCACCATCCCGGTCGGCATGCAGTGCCGTCTCCATCTTCATCGCCTCAATCGATAGCAACATATCGCCGGCCGCAACGCTTTGGCCGGTCTTCACCGCAACAGTCGAAATCACTCCCGGCATTGGCGATCCGACATGAAGCGCATTGCCGTCTTCGGCCTTGGCCCGCTGGGCTGACGCTGCAGCCCCGTGCGCCCGGTCGGGTACCTTGACGTTCCGGGGTTGGCCGTTGAGTTCAAAGAACACCCGAACCTGGCCTTCGTCATCCGGCTCGCCAATCGCCTGACAGCGGATAACCAGCGTCACGCCCTTTTGCAGGTCGACCAGAATTTCCTCGCCTGCCGGCAGACCGTAAAAATAAACCGGCGTCGGCAGTACTTCCGTCGGGCCGTAATTGGCCTGTGCACCACAAAATTCGCTGAACACTTTCGGATACATCAAATAGCTGGCAAGCGCGAAATCGTCCGCATCATCCTCCAGCGCCGCGGCAGCCTCGACCCGCCGCGCTTCCAGATCATCATCCGCCATCAGTGAGCCCGGCCGGTCCAGTTTCGGGGCCTCGCCCTTCAGGACTTTGGCGACGATGGCATCGGGAAACCCGCCGGGTGGTTGCCCCAGTTCGCCGCCCATCATCTTCACTACCGAGTCCGGAAACGCCACATCCCGGTCCGGCTCCATCACTTCTTCAACGCTCAGATCCTGGCTCACCATCATCAGCGCCATGTCGCCGACAACCTTTGAAGACGGTGTAACCTTGACGATATCGCCGAACATCAAATTGACATCGTGATAACTGCGCGCCACTTCGTGCCAGCGGCTTTCAAGGCCAAGCGAGCGGGCCTGTTCCTTCAAATTGGTAAACTGCCCGCCCGGCATTTCGTGCAGATAAACTTCCGACGCACCGGATCGCAAATCGCTCTCAAACGCCCGGTACTGGAACCGCACCGCTTCCCAGTAAAACGCAATACGCCGGATTGCCTCAGGATCAAGGCCGGTCGGCCGGTCCGTCTCATCCAGCGCCTCGACAATCGAACCAAGACACGGCTGCGAAGTCAGCCCGGACAGCGAATCCATCGCCGCATCCACCGCGTCGACACCGGCATCCACGGCGGCCAGAACCGAGGCCGCCGCAATGCCTGAGGTATCATGGGTATGAAAATGGATAGGTAGATCGGTGGCATCGCGCAGCGCTTTGAACAGCACTTTCGATGCGCCGGGCTTCAAAACCCCGGCCATGTCTTTCACCGCGATGATATGCGCGCCAGCCTTTTCCAGATCGCGAGCCAACCCGACATAATAGGCCAGATCATATTTGGCCCGGTCCGGATCGGTGATGTCGCCGGTGTAGCAAATCGCCGCTTCGCACAATTTGCCCTCTTCGCGCACCGCATCCATGGCGACCCGCATATTCTCGACCCAGTTGAGGCAATCGAACACCCGGAACAGATCAATGCCGCCGGCCGCTGCCTGTTTGACGAAAAACCGCACCACATTGTCGGGATAGTTGGTATAGCCAACACCGTTGGAGCCGCGCAGCAGCATTTGCAGAAGAATGTTCGGCGCGCCCTCTCGCACTTTGGCCAGCCGGCTCCACGGATCTTCGGTCAGGAACCGCATGGCGACATCGAACGTCGCCCCGCCCCAGCATTCCAGCGACAGAAGGTCCGGCAGCGCCCGCGCATAACTTTCAGAAATAGCGGCAATATCGAACGTGCGCATACGCGTTGCCAGCAAGGACTGGTGCCCGTCACGCATCGTCGTGTCGGTAATCAGAACCCGGTTTTCATTGCGCATCCATTTGGCGAATTTCTCTGGTCCATCCCGGTCAAACCGCTGTTTGGTGCCATCCACGATACCCGCACCGTTGAACACTGGCGGCACCGGCGCGGCAACATCGGCCGGCGGCAGCGGCCGGTCGCGGGTTTCAGGGTGACCGTTGACCGTGACATCGGCGATATAAGTGAGCAGCTTGGTGGCCCGGTCGCGCCGCCGCACGGTTTCAAACAGCGCCGGCGTATTGTCGATAAACCGGGTCGTATAACTGCACGCGCTAAACGCTTCGTGCCCGACAATATTTTCCAGAAACGTCAGATTTGTCGCCACGCCGCGAATTCGAAACTCCCGCAGCGCCCGGTCCATCCGGCGGATCGCCTCATCGGGGGTCGGTGCCCAGGCTGTGACTTTTTCCAAAAGCGGATCGTAAAACCGGGTGATCACCGCACCTGAATAGGCTGTGCCGCCATCCAGCCGGATGCCAAACCCGGTCGCGCCACGATAGGCGGTGATGCGTCCATAGTCGGGAATAAAATTCTGTTCAGGATCTTCGGTCGTGATCCGGCATTGCAGCGCATTGCCGTTGAGGCGGATATCGCCCTGCACCGGAACACCACAGGCCGGCGTACCGATCGCCGCCCCTTCGGCAATATGGATCTGCGCCTTGACGATATCGATTCCGGTCACTTCCTCGGTAACGGTGTGTTCCACCTGCACCCGCGGATTGACTTCGATGAAATAGAATTGCCCCGTATCGACGTCCTGCAGAAATTCCACGGTGCCAGCACCGCAATAGTTGGCCGCCCGCGCAATCGACACCGCATGACCGGAAATCTCGGCCCGCGCA
>CAXMRP010000140.1:0-18911 GCA_964196155.1 uncultured Polyangiaceae bacterium | reverse complement strand
TTGAGGGGAGAATAGGTTCCCTCGCCGCAGCGTGGTCGTTGCCACGTCAAACAAGTATGGGGCCATAGCTCAGTTGGGAGAGCGCGTGAATGGCATTCACGAGGTCGTCGGTTCGATCCCGTCTGGCTCCACCATTTGTTTAGGCATATGTATTGGCAAATTGATTGCCGGGGCTATTAATTTTCTGGCCTGACCCGACGGCGCCCGGCCGCCGTCCAGATCCGCGCTTGAAGCGCATTTCACTGATCCCCATATCCATTGCATGTTCTGGATGCCTGATCGGGTCCAGAGCCGTGCAGTCGCTTGTTTGAAAGGACTTTGCCGATGAGCCGAATGGCCCCCTTTTCCAGCCCGCTGATGCTGGGATTCGATGAGATCGAGCAGCTTGTCGAGCGAATCGGCAAGAGCCAGTCGGATGGCTATCCTCCGTATAATATCGAGCGAATCGCCACGGACAGCCATTTGATGCTGCGAATAACGCTGGCGGTTGCGGGATTTTCCGAAAATGACCTCGAAATCACCGTTGAAGCCCGGCAATTGCATATCCGGGGCCGCCAGGGCGAAGAAGATAACCGGGAGTATCTGCATCGGGGTATCGCGATGCGACAGTTTCACCGTGCCTTTGTGCTCGCCGATGGCATGGATATCGCCGGCGCAGACCTGAAGGATGGAATTTTGGGGATCGATCTGGTCCGCCATACGCCCGAACCGACGGCAAAGCGGATCGACATTTCAACTCAGGGGCGCGACGCAGTGACGGACAGAAGGAGACCAACATGACGGACCTTTCACACAAGATCATGCCCGATTCAGATTTTGGGCGGCTTGGCGATGGCAAGGTGGCGTTCGTGCGGCCTATTCTGTCCGATGATGTCCAGAAATTTTTCCCGCAGGCCCCTGAGCTGGCACCGGGACTGGAATTGTGGGCATTGCTGGGCGCCGATGGAGCCCCGATCATGCTGACGGATTCACGCGCCGCGGCGGAAGCCAATGCCCGCGACAATGACCTGCAAATGGTCAGCGTCCACTAAATTCGATCAAATAAAATTCTGGATCAGGCGATCCCGAACCGCATTTAACCGGGCCCGCTCAGGCGGCGGCGGTTGAGGCGTGTCCGGGGTCGACGAGGATGGCATAAAGCATATCGGCATCGTCGGAGGCGCGTAATTTGCGGGCCGTTTCGGTATCGCGCAGCAGTCGGGCAATTCGCGCCAGCGCCTTCAGGTGATCGGCACCGGCGCCTTCTGGCGCGAGCAGCAAAAAAACCAGATCAACCGGCTCGTCGTCAAGCGAATCAAAATCGACGGGCTTGGCGAGGCGGGCAAACAGGCCAACGATGCGATCCATGGCCGGCAGTTTGCCGTGGGGAATGGCGACACTGTTGCCGACACCGGTGGATCCGAGGCGCTCGCGTTGCAGGATTGTGTCGAATATCTCGTGCTCCGGCAGCCCGGTCAGGCGCGCGGCGAGATCACACATTTCCTGAAGCACCTGCTTCTTGCTTTGAGCCTTCAGCGCGGGGATGACCGCATCGGGTGCTACGAGATCATTCAGGTCCATGACGACGCATATCCATATGACGTTTGATCTGAGACGGAATAGAGCAGCACTCAGGCGCCGCTATGACACTGTTCAGGCGCCAGAGGCGTCTTCGCTCAAGGTCGGATCGATCCAGCCAAAATTGCCATCGGCCCGGCGAAAAACAACATTTATCCCGCCGTGGGTGGTGTTGCGAAACACAACCACCGGCGCTTCGGTCCTATCCAGTTCCATCACCGCGAAGCTGACCGACATATCATTGACCGGTGTACGGGTCTCAGCAACGATTGTTGGTGAAAAATCGTCGCTTATCTCCTCATTTTGCGAAGGCGCCTCCAGAACAAAGGCTGCGGCATCGGCGCGTTCGCGGGCGCTGGCTTTCTTGTGGTCCTTCAGCCGGCGATGATAGCGGCGCAGGCGCTTTTCCAGCCGTTCAGCCGCCTTGTCGAATGCAATATTGGCGTCGGCATCCCGGCCATGGGCTTCAAAGACCATGCCGGTGTCCAGGTGGACCGAACATTCGGCGCCAAACTCACGTCCGTCGGGCGAGATCGTGACATGACCGGAAAAACCGCCGTCGAAAAACTTGACGACAATGGTAGTGAATTCGTCTTCGATTCGGGTACGAAGTACCTGTCCGATATCGACATTCTTGCCCGATATCTTAATCGCCATGATGTGCTCTAGCTTGTTGTTGATCGCGCGAAACGGAGATTTGTAACCCGTTTTAGAACGCGGGCGGGACAAGTAGTCGTGCGCGCGCGGTGTGTCAACGCCCGGCGGGATGCGTGTGGATCAATTTTCAAACCGGCGTCGCCCGGCGTTCGGTCGCAAATCATGTTGTAGCTGGGCCGTCGCCAATATTTCTGGCCATTGCTGTGCCACGATATGGGCTTCCTAGAGCGCAACTGCCGTCCGTTTTTGGCGGCGACGGGCCACCGACGATCCCAGCCCCAGTGATTCGCGATATTTGGCGACCGTGCGCCGGGCGATGCCAATCTCGTCGCCATGCAACAGAGTCACCAGCGCATCGTCTGAAAGGATGGCATCCGGCCGCTCGGCGTCGATCAGCTTGCGAATACGATGCTTGACGGCGGCGGCGGCGTGATCGGCACCGCCACAGGTCGAGGCCAGGCCGCCGGAGAAAAACATCTTCAGATCGATCAGGCCGCGCGGCGTCGCCATGGTCTTGTTGGCCACGGCGCGGCTAACAGTGGATTCGTGCATGCTGATCTTTTCGGAAATCATTTTCAGGTTCATCGGGCGCAAGCCTGCAACGCCGTCGCGCAGGAAATCATCCTGCCGGCGGACAATCTCGGTGGCAACAGACAAGATCGTGCGGGCCCGCTGATCGAGGCTTTTTTCGAGCCATGTCGCCTGTTGAAGACACTCGCTCATGAAGCGCCTGCCGGCAACGTCGCGAACCTGCGGCATCACCTGGGCATGATAGTCCCGGTCGACAAGAATATTTGGCAACGCCTGTGGATTGAGTTCCAGCATCCATTCGCCACTCGGCCCCATGTGGACCAGAATGTCGGGAATACGTACCGATACGGGCTCGGTTTCGCCGGCCAGCCCGGGTTTGGGATCAAGTGCGCGGATTTCGGCAATCATCTGCGCCAGATCCTCACCATCAACACCGCACCGTCTGCGCAAGTCCTTTCGGTCGTCGGGCCGACCTGTTGCCAGCAGATCAAGATTGTCCAACAGCGTGCGCATGGCGGGATCGAGACGATCGAGGCGAGCGAGTTGTTGGCCAAGGCACTCAGCTAAAGTGCGGGAAAACATTCCGGCAGGTTCGAAGGTCCGGCACTGTTCCAGCACGCCGGTTATCCTGTCCGGCGCAATGCCGAGATCGGTGGCAATTTTCGAGCCCGGCTCTTCAAGATAGCCGCATTCGTCAAGCTGGCTGACCAAATACCAGGCGACGAACCGGTCCTGGTGATCGGGAAACTCCAATTCGATCTGTGCCGCCAGCCGGTCGTGAAGACTTTCGGGCGCCGGCGCCATCTCGCCGATCTGCATGGTGGTCGCACTGGTGTCGCCGGGGCCGTTTCCGGGGCCAGCGCCGTTTGAATGCCCGGGTCGATACTCACCAGCATTATCCCGGCCGTCATCACTAACAGGGTCCGGGGTGGTGTGCGGGCCTCCGTCCGTGTCGCCTGTCGGGCTGTCAGATTCGGGTTGCAGGGCGCCACTTACTTCATCGGCGTGCTGCAGCAGCGGATTGGAAGCTTGTTCCCTATCGACATATCGGAACACTTCGACCGATGACATTTGCAAGAGCCGGATTGCCTGCAGCAATTGCGGCGTCAGCGCCAGCGATTGAGTCGTCTTGAGTTGCAAACTTGTCGACAATGCCATTTCAGACACACACGCGCTGCAATATTTCAGGGTGTGTTTCCGGCTTCTATTTGCCGGTTGGCCCGAAAATTGCTTACCCCAATTCCGGCGCACTCTAGCGAACCGGATGAACTATTCAAAGCGTGAATTGATCGCCGAGGTAAAACCTTCTGACATCAGGGTTTTCTACAATTTCGTCGGGTGTGCCTTCGGTGAGAACCTGACCGGTATGAACGATGTAGGCGCGGTCAACCAGACCCAGGGTTTCGCGGACGTTATGGTCGGTAATCAATATTCCGATGCCGCGGGCGGTCAGATGCCGGACCAGTGCCTGGATATCGCCGACGGCGATCGGATCGATGCCGGCAAAGGGCTCGTCAAGCAGCATGAACGAGGGCCGGCTGGCCAGCGCGCGGGCGATTTCGCAGCGCCGGCGCTCACCGCCAGACAGCGAAATCGATGGCGACTTGCGCAGGTGGGCAATCCCGAATTCCTCAAGCAGGGCATCGAGTTCGCGGCGGCGCTTTTTCCGATCCGGCTCCACGACCTGCAGGACCGCACGGATATTGTCTTCGACGTTCAAACCGCGGAAAATCGACGATTCCTGGGGTAAATAACCGATACCCAGCCGGGCGCGGCGATACATCGGCAGTCGCGTGACGTCATTTCCGTCAAGGGTGATTGCACCGCTGTCGGCGCGAATGAGGCCGGTGATCATGTAAAACAATGTGGTCTTGCCGGCGCCATTTGGCCCGAGCAAGCCGACCGATTCGCCGCGGCGGACGGCGATCGATACATCCTGAACCACCGGTTTGCCGGAATAGGTCCGGCGCAGATTGCTGGCCGTCAGCCAGCCTTCGCCGGCCCGCGCCGGGTTGTCTTTGGTCTGGTCGTGGTTTGGTGTTTGGTTTGGGGCGGTTTGGGGGCGGTCTGGTCTTTGAGAACGATGGCGGGCTGGCGGGCGCGGACGGGAGGGCGTTTCTGCGGCTTCGTCTCCCGCCGGCCGTTGCCGGGGCTGACGGACGGGTTTGCGCCCCGGCACGATTGGCGCCGGTTCCGGTACCTGCAAATTTTCCATCTCCAGATCAATCAGATCGAGAGCGCTCATATCGGCATTCGCCGCTTCGGGATCGGCGAGCGGCGGATCGGCCATTGCCAGATCTTCATGGGCTTCAAACGCCGGTTCGGGATCGAAGGACGCCCGGTCGCGTTCGACCTCGGGATCATGCCAGTCAAGCTCGCGCCTGGCTCGGCGAACCGGACCGGCACCGCGCCGTACTTTGGGAAGGAATTTCACAGTCGTGATCCGAAACCGGGCACCGTTATTGCGCTTTGCTGGGGCTGAGGATCGTCTGAACCCGGCCGCCTTCCATCTTTGCCTTCTTGGTTCGCATATTGACGACCAGACGTTTGCCGCGCAGCACGTTGTCCTTGTCTGACAGGACGACGTTGCCGGTCAGGGTGATGATTTCGCGCGCCATCTCAAACACCGCCTTGTCGCCGGTCGCGCTCTGACCCTTGGCACTAATGACGACACCGCCATTGGCTTCGATCTTGTCGACGGATGAGCCCGGCGTCGAGGAAGTCGCCTTGCCGGTATAAAAAATTCGCAGACTTGCCGTCTTCAACTGGGTATCCCCCTGGCGCACGGAGACATTGCCGGAATAAACCGCCATCTTCTCCCCGTCGCGAATTTCCAGAGTGTCCGCCTCGATCTGGATCAGGTCGGTGGACTGGCTGGAAAAACCGGAAAATGCATCGGCGAAATCCTGGGCCCGGGCCATCGTCGAAGCCAACAGGATGGCAATAGCGAGCGCAGCGGCAAAGCCACCCCTGACAGGGCAATACATTCGGTTCATTGCTGGAGACCTTCACCGGTTGGCGCCGGCATTTTCGTGCCCGCCGCCTGTTCTGGTTTCGTTACAGTCGGCGCATCAGGCCGGTTGGGCGGCATCATTGTGGTGCGCACATTGCCTTCGATTATCAGCACCTGGCCACCTTCGGCCGCCCGCATCGAATCACCGGTTGTGGTGGAATCCTGGATAATGATCTCGACGGATTTCCCGGTCTTCATCGATTGCTGGTCAAAATCGAACTCGGCATCTTCAAAGCGCAGGGTGTAGCCGTCCGGCGAATTGGCCACAATACCGCCCATCAGGTTCAAGGCTCCCGCGCCATTGTCGAAGTCACCGGATCCGGCTGCGATTTCAACCGGGCCCCGGCCCGGCACGCGAATTTCGGCCAGAATATTGTCCAGATGTACCTTGTCCGGCTCGGTCAGATTTTGCACCGCGCGATCAGCGGAGAGCGTGTATTTGCGATTGGCGCCATCGGTGCCGGTCACGGTCGGCTTTTCCATGGTGATGCCGTCGCGGCCGATAGTGGTCTTGGCGATGGAATAGTCAAATCCTTCCGGCAAAACCAGTTTTGGCGAGATGAAAAACGAGGCCAGAAACGCCAGCGCCGCAACCGGCAAGGCAAACCGGAGAAACCGGACCAGCCAGGTATGCCGGCGGCCGATGCGAAATGCCGCCTGCCGCGCGCGCTGCCCGTCAACAGCCGGCTGATGGTGCGATCCCTGTCCGTGTGAATATTCCGCGGTTACTGCCATGGAAACCCGGCGCCTGCCTGATTGTGTGAAGTTGGCCCAAATGTGCCGATTTTTACGCTGTTATCAAGCTGCGTTGCCATAGGCGGTCACGAATGCGCGAAGATGTCAATTTCATCCCAGCCGGCCAGATCAAGCGCTGCCCGTGTTGGCAGAAAGCCGAAACAGGCCTGTGCCAGCGCCAGCCGGCCTTCGCGGATCAGCCGTTGTTCCAGCACATCCTTCATCTGATGCAGGTATAGCACATCGGATGCGGCATAGTTTTTCTGGGCGTCGGTGAGGTCCGGGCTGCCCCAGTCCGATGACTGCTGCTGCTTGGACATGTCCTGCCCGATCAGTTCGCGGGAGAGATCCTTCAGGCCATGGCGGTCGGTGTAGGTGCGGACCAATTTGGAAGCGACTTTTGTACACCAGGCCGGGGCGACCTCGATGCCGAAGGTGTGGCTGAGCACGGCAAGATCAAACCGGGCAAAATGGAATATCTTGGTGACATCGGCATCGGTCAGCAGCGCCACCAGATTGGGCGCTTCGGTCTGGCCTTTTGCGATCTGCACCATGTCGACAGTGCCATCGCCAGCGGAAAGCTGGACCAGGCACAGGCGGTCGCGATGGGGGTTCAGGCCCATGGTCTCGGTATCGATCGCCACGCCGTGCGGATAGGCAACCGGTACCGGCAGATCGCCCCGATGCAGTCGAATTGTCACGTTACTGGCCTCCATGGCCGGTTTTGGCTGGCCATACCATAGATGATGTTAACAGTTGCCCTTGCCAAGGCCCGGCAAGTGGATCCGGCCTGGAACGAAATGAGGTACGTTCAGCACAGTCTCAGCGCTACAGCGTATTTCGTGAATTCTGATTCACTCAATACGCTCCAGTTCTTTGTATTTGCGCGCATTTTTATCGAAAAACCGGTTCCCACTTTTTCGAATGCGCTGGTTTTCCTGGCCGCGCATTTTTATCGAAAAACCGGTTCCCACTTTTTCGAATGCGCTCTAATCCGCGTCGAAATCCTCGGCGATGTCTTCGGCCCATAATTCCGGTTTTTCGGCGATAAACCGCTTCATCAGGGCGATGCAATCGGGATCGTCGGCGACAATGACCTCAACGCCGCGCGAGCGCAGAAAATCCTCGTTGCCGCCGAAATTGACGTTTTCACCGACGACGACGCGGGGAATTTCGAACTGGATGATGGTGCCCGAACACATCATGCAGGGTGACAGCGAGGTATAGAGCGTCATGTTGCGGTAGGTCTTCTGACGACCGGCCTTGCGCAAACAATCCATCTCGCCATGGGCGATCGGATCGCCGCCCTGGACCCGCTGATTGCGACCTTGCGCGATCAGGCGATCGCCTTCAGCCAGCGACGAGCCGATCGGGCACCCGCCCTCGTTGAACCCGGCCAGCGCCTCGTCATAGGCTATTTGCAGGAATTTCCGGTCGGTATGGGTGAACATGGTCCTTGCCTTTCAGACCCGCTCGCCGCGCCGGAAGGGCACCAGCAGGGCCTGGGGATATTTGGTTTTGCGCGCAATGACGATCATCGCAAGGATCGACATGACATAGGGCAGCATCAGGAAGAACTGATAGGGGATGAAGGCGCCGGCAGTCTGCTGGGCGCGGACCTGAAGGGCCTCCAGACCGGCAAACAGCAGCGCGCCGATCAGCGCCTTGCCCGGCCGCCATGATGCGAAGATCACCAGCGCGACGCAAATCCAGCCGCGGCCGTTGATCATGCCGAAATAGAAGGCATCGAACCACGACATGGTGATGAAGGCGCCGCCGATGGCCATCAGCGCGCTGCCGACTACGACCGCTCCGGTGCGGATAGCCAAGACATTGATGCCTTGCGCCTCGACCGCCACCGGATTTTCGCCGGCCATGCGCACGGCAAGACCAACGGGCGTGCGATACATCACGTACCAGACTACCGGCACGGTAAGCAGCGCCAGATAGGTCAGCGGCGACTGGTTGAACACCGCCTCGCCGATCACCGGAATATCGGACAGGAACGGGATCGGCACTTCGTCAAAGGGCACGATCTTCGGCGGCGTCGTCGCGGCCGGCAGCAGCATGCGGTAGACGAAATAACTGAGCGAGGAGGCAAACAGGGTGATGCCGATGCCGGTGACATGCTGGGACAGGCCCATCTGCACGGTGAATGCGGCATGCAACAGGCCGAACAGCCCGCCCATGGCGGCGGCGAACAGCACCCCGCCCCACAGACCGCCGCCCTGATAGACCCACATCCAGCCGGACATGGCGCCGACGGTCATGATGCCTTCGATGCCGAGATTGAGCACGCCGGCGCGCTCGCAGATCAGTTCGCCAAGGGTGCCGAAAATCAGCGGGCTGACGATGCGGACCGTCGCCGCCCAGAAGCCGGCGGTCAGCAGGATCTCAAAGAGATCGCTCATGCCCGCCACCTGATTTTATACTGGGTGAACATGGCCGAGAACAGCACCGCCAGCACGCACACGCCGACCAGCACATCGGCGATGTAGGTGGGAATATTGACCGCCCGGCTCATGGCGTCGGAGCCGACATAGACGGCGGATAAAAACAGCGCCGCAGGCACCACGGCGAGCGGATTGAGACGGGCCAGCATGGCCACGGCAATGCCGGTGTAGCCAAAGCCCGGTGACAGATCGAGGGTGAGATAGCCTTTCAGGCCGGCGGTCTCGCTGACCCCCGCCATGCCGGCAAGGCCGCCGGAAATCAGCGCCGTGACGATGACAGTGCGGCCAACATTGATGCCGGAAAATTCCGCCGCACCGGCATTGAAGCCGACGGCGCGAATTTCATACCCCAACACCGAAAAGCGCATCATCGCCCACACCGCGAGCGCCGCGACGAGCCCGAAGACCAGACCCATATGCAGGCGGCCCTTGGCCATAAGCTGCGGCAGGATACCCTGCTCAATCACCGGCGCGGCCTGGGGCCAGCCCAGCGCCATCGGGTCCTTCCACGGGCCTTCAATCAGGAAACTGACCATCAGCAGCACAACGAAATTGAGCAGCAGGGTGGTCACGACCTCGTCGACCTTCATGCGGGTCTTCAACAGCACCGGCACGATCAACAGGGCGCCACCGGCGAGCGCGCCGACAAACATCAGGAACGGTACCATCAGCACCGGCGGCAGGGTGACCAGCCCGGTGCCGAAAAATGTCGTGGCCAGCGCGCCGGCATACAGCTGGCCCTCGGCGCCGATATTGTAGAATTTCGCGCGGAAAGCGACAGCGGCGGCCAGGCCGGTGAAGATCAGCGGGATGGAGCGGGTCAGGGTTTCGTTGATGGCAAAGGCGGAACCGAATGCGCCCTTGAACAGCAGCCAATAAGCAGTGTGTACCGGCGTGCCGGCCCACAGGATCAGCACGGCGCACAGGGCCAGCGCCCCGGCCACGGCCCAGATCGGCGCCAGACCGGAGCGCAACAGCGAGACAGATGCGCGGGGTTCGATAATCATCACGCCGCCTGCCTTGCGCTGTCCTGCCCGGCCATCATCAGGCCGATCTGCGCAATCGAACGGTCGCCGGCGGGCAATGCCTCGCTCAACTGGCCATGGGAGATGACGGCAATGCGGTCCGAAAGGGTCATCAGTTCATCGAGATCCTCGGAGACCAGCAGGATTGCAGCGCCACGTTCGCGGGCTTCCAGCAGGCGGTTTTGCACATAGGCGATGGCGCCCTCATCGAGACCGCGCACCGGCTGGTTGGCCAGAATAAACGACGGCTCGCGGGACAGGGCACGGGCGAGGATGAGCTTTTGCATGTTGCCGCCGGACAATAGCCGGGTCTCGGCATCCGGCCCTTCGCAACGCACGTCGAACTCCTCGATCTGACGGCGGGCGCGGGCCTCGGCGCGGCCGCGATCGATGACCAGGCCCCAGCGCGAGACTTCATCGGAGCGCAAATCCTCCGAAATCAGGTTTTCCCAGATATCCATTTCGCCGACCATGCCGCGGGCGTGGCGGTCTTCAGGAATACGGCCAACACCGCTGGCGACGATGGCGCGGGGCCGCCCGGCGGCCAGCGGCTTGCCGTGGATCGTCACGGTGCCGGTGAAATCCGCAGAAAGGCCGGACAGGATATCGGCAAGGGTGCGCTGGCCGTTGCCGGCAACACCGGCGATACCGATGATTTCGCGGGCGTGGATGGTCAGATCGACAGTGCGCAGGACCGTTGCGCCCTGGCCCTTGGTGGACAGGCCGCTGATCTGCAAAACCGGTTCGCCCGGCGCAAGCGGCTGGCGCGTCGGCAAGGTGACCTTGCGGCCAACCATCAGTTCGGCGAGTTTTTCGCGGTCGGCCTCGGCGGCGGGCAGCGTGCCGACGATCGCGCCATGGCGCAGCACCGCGATACGATTGCTGACGGCGAGAATCTCGTGAAGCTTGTGGGAAATAAAAATCACCGACAGGCCTTTGGCGGTGAGCGATTTCAAGGTTGCGAACAGGCTCTCTGATTCCTGCGGCGTCAGCACCGCCGTCGGCTCATCTAGAATGAGGATGCGGGCATCGCGGTAAAGGGCCTTGAGAATTTCCACCCGCTGGCGCTCGCCGACCGACAGATCGGACACCTGTGCGTCCGGGTCGACCACCAGGCCATAGTCTTCGGCCAGAGCCGCCAGTTTGCGGCGGGCGGCGCCGGTCTGCTGCCGCCATGCCCACAGCCGCTCGGTACCGAGCATGATATTTTCCAGCACCGACAAGTTGCCGGCCAGCGTAAAGTGCTGGTGCACCATGCCGACACCGGATTGAATGGCCGCCTGGGTCGAACCGGCGGGCAAGGTCTGGCCGTTGACCAGAATCTCGCCCTCGTCGGCCTGATAATGACCGAAGAGGATATTCATCAAGGTTGTCTTGCCGGCACCGTTTTCGCCAAGCAGGGCGAGAATTTCGCCCTGCTCCAGCGTCAACGAGACGTCATCGTTCGCGGTCAGCGAACCAAAACGCTTGGTGATGCCCCTGAACTCCAGAACTGGCATGACGCCCCCGCTATCCGATCCGGTCAGTATGAGGACTTCGGCTCGTCGTCATTGATGGTGACGGTGAATTCGCCGGACAGGATCTTGCCCTTCAGTTCCTCGACCTTGGCCTTGGCGTCAGCCGGGATCTTGGCGTCAAATTCATAGTAAGGGGCAAGGCTGGAGCCGCCCTTTTGCATCATCGTCCATTCCTTGTAGTTCTCGGCGGCAAAGGAGCCGTCCTTGACCCGCGAAACGGCGTGGGCAATGGCCGCTTCCATGTGCCAGAGCGCCGAAGTAACGACGACGCCTGTGCCGTTTTCTTCCTTGTTCATGTCGTTGACGTTGCCAAAGGCGATGATGCCCTTGTCCCGCGCCGCGTCGACGACACCGGCGCGCTCGGCATAGACCACGTCGGCTCCGGCTTCGATCTGGGCGAATGCCGCTTCCTTGGCCTTGGGGGGATCGTACCAGGAGCCGATGAAGGTGACCTTGTACTGGATATCCGGATTGACCGACTTGGCGCCTTCAATGAAGGCGTGGAACAGGCGGTTGACCTCGCCGATCGGATAACCACCGACCATGCCGAGCTTGTTGGTCTTGGTCATGGAGCCGGCAAGGATGCCCATCAAATAGCAAGGCTCGTGGATAAAGTTGTCGAAGACGGAGAAATTAGAACCGTGGGGCTCGAATGGATCGCCCATCAGGAAGGCGATCTCGGGATATTCGTCGGCGACCTTGCGCGCTTCAGGTGAAATACCGAACGCTTCGCCGACGATCAGCTTGACGCCGCTTTCGCAATATTCGCGCAGCACGCGGATATAATCGGTGTTGGCGACCTTTTCGGAAAAGACATATTCGATGTCACCGCTGGCCTTGGCCGCTTCCAGGCCGAGATGCAGCCGGGCGTCCCATTTTTGCTGGATCGGCTGGGTGTAGATGCCAGCCACCTTGATGGTGTCGGCGAATGCCGGGCGCAGCCCAAGCGCGCTGGCGCCGCCAATGGCGGCGGTCAGTTTGGCGAATGTTCTGCGGGTCAGTCTGGTTTTCATCGATCTGGTCCTTCCACTTGTTTTTCTCAACACTTGCTGCCTGACCGGAAGCCGCCCGCAAGCGGGACCAGCACGATCGGCGGTTCTTGGCCGCGATGTTAATCAAGCACCCGGACCGGCGCCAGCGTTTTTGCGCCCCCTGTTCCAGGTTCAGGAATACTGGATATCCGGTGGCCACTCCGCCTGCGAAATCACAGGTTGTATGCCTGTTTTGCCGCCGCGTAGGAAAGGTGTGCAGCCAGTTCCCCGGCTACCGATTTCGACAGGCGGTGTTCGGCAACGAGTTCTGCCAAAAACCGGCAGACTTCGCGCCGCCAGATATCGTGGCGGGCGGGAATCGACAGCAGCGCCCGTGTGTCGTCATTGAAGCCGGCAAGGTTCCAGAAGCCGGCGGTCTCGACCACCTGATCCAGATAGCGGCGGATGCCGTTGGAACTGTCGTGGAACCACCAGGGCGGACCGATCATTACAGAGGGCCAGTAGCCGGCCATCGGTGCCAGTTCGCGGGCGTAGGTTGTCTCGTCCAGCGTAAACACAAGCAGCCGGAAGTTCGCCTCATTGCCGTAGCGGGCGAGCAGCGGTTGCAGGCCGCCGACCATATCGGTGGGCGTGGGAATGTCGGCGCCCAGATTCGGGCCGCGCCCGGCCATCAGTGCGGGATCGGTGTTGCGGGAGGAACCGGCGTGGATCTGCATGACCATGCCGTCTTCCACCGACAGGCCGGCCATTTCGGTCAGCATCTGGGCACGGAACAGCTCCGTACCTTCGGCATCGAGGCGGCCGGCCAGCGCGTCGGTGAGCAAGGTTTGTTTGCCGGCAGATGGCAGGTCGGCGGTGCGGGCGGTCGGCACACCATGGTCGGTGGCGACGGCTCCATGATCGCGGAAAAAGGCGCGGCGCTTGCGGTGGGCTTCGATCAGACCTTCCCAACTGGCGGTGTCCTGGCCGGTCAATTCGGCAAGGCGGGCGATATTGCCGGCAAAGCCCGGCGTATCGGGATCGGTAACATCGTCGGGGCGATAGGTGGTGCGGATGCGCCCGATCAGGCCCTGTTCTTTCAGCGCCTGGTGGTGGGTCAGGTCATCAAGGGCAAATTCTGTCGTGGCGATGGCCTCGACATTGGCCCGGTCGAGCAGGGCGAGCGGCAACAGGTCCGGTTCGGCCAGTTGCCGGTTAATCTCATCATAGAGGCTATCGGCATTGTTGGCGGACAGGCTCTCGTCGATGCCGAAGGCGAAGTTGAAGGCGTGATCCACCCACATTTGCGACGGGGTGCCGGCAAACAAATGAAAATGGTTGGCAAAGGTTCGCCATGCGGCGCGACTTTCGGCAACCGGTTTGCCGTCCAGTCTCGGTACGCCGAGATCGTCATAGCTGATCCCCCGGCTCGCGAGCATGCGCAGCAAATAGTGATCGGGGATCAGGAACAGATCGGTGGCGTTGGTGAACGGCCTGTTCTGGGCAAACCATGACGGGTCGGTATGGCCATGGGGACTGATGATCGGCAGGTCGGCGACGGACTGGAACAGGTCACGGGCCACAGCCAGAGCCGGTTCTTGCTGAGGCAACAGGCGATCGGGATGCAGGAAGGCTTCTTGTGTCACGATACTGGCCTCTTGGTCGTGGTTCTTGATGGCGCGCATCTTGCCTGAAAACCGGTGATAATTGACGTTATCAGTCTCAGGCGATCTTTTCTGCTTCCGCCGCGATTGCCGCCGGCGCACCGTTTTTGAGGATTTCCGACAGACAGGTCTGGACATCACTTCGCCAGCGCGCATCGGTTTGCAGGGCATCGGGAAACAGATCCGGCAAGCCGTGAAGGGCCGCTGACAGTTTTTCAGCGTCCCGCCCTGCCGACAGGGCTGCCTGTTGAAGCATATCGCCGCGCGGATCGTTCAGATCATAGACCGACCCATCGTCTTTTCGGCCAAGGCAATAGCGCATCCACATGGCAACCGCGAAGGCAAAGGGCCGGATATCGTGTCCCGATGCCAGCGCCTGAAGCGCCGGCGCCAGAATGCGTTGCGGAATTTTCTGCGATCCATCCATGGCGATCTGGGCGGTTTGATGGGCGATCGCCGGGTTGGCGAACCGCGCCACCAGGTCGCGCTGATAGGCGGCAAGGTCCATGCCATCCACCGGCTCCAGGGTCATCGCGGCGCTTGCCATGTGGCGGTTCACCAGCCGGGCAATCGCCGGATCGCTCATTGCATCGACGACCAGCTGGCGGCCGGACAGGAAGCCGGAATAGGCGATCAGCGAATGGGAGCCGTTCAACATGCGCAGTTTGGCGCGCTCGAACGGTTCGACGTCGGCGACAAATTGCGCGCCGCCGGCTTCCCATTCGGGGCGGCCGTTGGTGAACCGGTCCTCAACCACCCACTGGGTAAAGGGTTCCGTTTCAACCGGGACGGCATCGTTCAATCCAGTCAGGCGGCTGGCGTCGTCCCGGGTGCGTTTGGTCGAAGCGGGTGTAATGCGGTCGACCATGGCGGACGGGAACGCAACCGTGTCGGCGATCCAGCGGCCAAGATCAGGGTTTGTCCGGGCAGCAAAATCAAGGACTGTTGCGCGGACCAGTGTTCCATTGGATGGCAGGTTGTCGCAACACAGCACGGTAAAGGGCGGTTCATCATTTTCGCGCCTCAGCCGCAGCGCCTTGACCAGCAGACCGATGATGCCGGTCGGCGCTTGCGGGTCGACCAGATCGTGCGCGATGGCGGGATGGTTTGCATCGACCTTCAGGTTGGCGCGGTCGATACCGTAGGCCTTTTCACTCACCGTCATGGTGACGATACGGGCCTGCGGCCGGGTCAGGGCATCGATCACGGCCGGGCGATCGTTGGCCGCGGCAATTACCCGTTTCATGCTGCCAATGATCCGGGCACTGGTGCCGGCCGCGCCACGCACCAGCAGCGTATACAGACCGTCCTGTTCATTGAGTTCGGTCGCAATCTGCGTGCTGCGCAAGCTGACACCTGTAATGCGCCAGTCGCCGCCGGCGGCCGCCAGCGCATCATCGGTGCACACGGCCTGATGGGCGCGATGAAACGCGCCGACGCCGATATGGACGATGCCCGATCCGTGTTCTTGCGGCTGAAATGCCGGAACCTGGACACCGGATTTCACCTTGCCGAGCGTCGCCAGGGCGAGCCGGCTGCTCATGCAACAGGCCCGGCCGCCGGATGGGACAGGGCGGTCATGATGCCGCGCAATTCGGCCAGACCGCGCAGGCGGCCGATCGCCGGATAGCCCGGCTGGGCGGACCGGTGCAGATCGTCGAGAAGGCTCTGGCCGTGATCGGGCCGCATCGGGATATCATGATCGTCGCGGCCGGCGCGGCGGCGGCGCGCCTCTTCGCGCAGCACAGCGGCAATAAGCGCCACCATATCGGTGTCGCCGCCGAGATGTTCGGCCTCGTAGAACGAGCCCCTGATGGCCGTTCCCTCGCGCTTGACGTTGCGCAAATGCAGAAAATGAACCCGCTCGCCAAGCCGGTCCATCATCGCCGGCAGATCATTGTCGGGCCGGGAGCCGAGCGATCCGGTACAAAGGGTAATGCCGTTGGCCGGCAAGTCGACGGCCGCCATCATCGCCGCATAGTCGGACTGGGTCGAGGCTATGCGTGGCAAGCCCAGCAGCGGGAATGGCGGGTCATCGGGATGGCAGCACATTTTCAGGTTCAAATCCTGTGCCACGGGTATGACTTCTTCCAGAAACGCAAACAGACGGGCGCGCAGCTGGTCGGCAGTCGTGTCGGCATATTCGGCCAGCAACTGCTCAAGATCGGCCAGGCTCAAATTATCCGCCGTACCGGGCAGGCCGAATGCGACGATTTTTGCCAGTTCCTGGCCTTGGGTGTCAGACATTTGCGCATGGCGCCGGGCGGCTGCCTCGACGATTTCCGGTTCAAATTGCGACGCCGCACCCTTGCGCTTCAGGATATGGATATCGAAAACCGCAAAATCGATATAGTCGAACCGCATGCAGGTGCCGCCGCTGGCAACCCGGTAGGCAATATCGGTCCGGGTCCAGTCCAAAATCGGCATGAAATTATAGCAGATCGTCTCGATACCGGCGTCGGCGATATTGCGCAGGCTGGTCTTGTAATTGGCGATGTGCTGGCGCCAGACGCCATCCTGCTTCTTGATATTTTCCGAGACGGGCAGGCTTTCAACGACATCCCAGTTCAGGCCCGAGGCTGAACCGTCCGTCCGGCGGGCGATTTCGCGTTGCCGCCGGACAATCTCGTCGGGTTCCCAAACTGCACCGGCGGGGATATGGTGAAGGGCTGAAACCACCCCCTCAACACCGGCCTGGAGCATGTCATTGATCGACACTTGGTCTAGTGGCCCGAACCAGCGCCAGGTTTGTTTCATGATTGTCTCCGCCGATATCCGGCCGGCCGACATCGCCGGGCGGTCCGTTCCGTTCCAGTCCATTTTCCAGATATTCGGTCCGCACGGCAAGACCCGTTCGCTGACCGTTGGAAGTGAATACTAGTATGGTAGAAATGCCGATGCAATCTGGAAAAATGGCTTATGGGTCTTCACGCCGGCACTAGCCGAGCCATCGAGACCGGCGGACCAGTCGGGCCGCAAATATACCATGATCTGCGCGAGCGGATCATTCGTACCGAATTTTGTCCCGGCAAGCGGATCTCCGAGGCGGAAATTGCCGGTGTCTACTCGGTCAGCCGCCAACCGGTGCGCGAGGCGTTTATCAAGCTGGTGGAAAAAGGGATGCTGGAAGTTCTGCCGCAGCGGGGAACGTTCGTGCGAAAGATCACGCCAGGTGCTGTAATGGAGGCTCGTTTCGTGCGCGAGGCGATCGAGGCGGACATCGTCAGGCGGGTCGCAGCCAAGCATGATGTGGCAACGGTGGCGGAGTTGCGGGCGCAGATCAAACGCCAGTCCGAAGTTCCGAATTCCAGATTCTCCACTTTCATGGATCTGGATGACCTGTTTCACCAGACGCTGGCTGGTGCTGCCGAGGTTCCCTATGCGTGGCGGGTAATTCAGGGGTCCAAATCGCACATGGACCGGGTTCGGCACCTCAGTGCAATCCGGTTGCCGATCCGCAATCTGGTGCGCGAACACAAGGCGATTGTCGACGCGATTGCTGATGGCAGCGTGCGCCGGGCCGAAACCGCGATGCGGCGGCATCTGCGTGTGATCATCAAGGACCTGCCCAAGATCGCAAAGGCCAAGCCGGAATTTTTCGATTTGGCGGACTAGGGTAAGAACCCATTAATTTCAAAGATGTCGAATGACTGCAGTGCGGACAGAGCGGACTCAATAAGCAGTGGTGATTATCCGATTTGCGACACAGATTGGCAGGCAGTTTTGTGCCATGAGCGGTCATCGCCGTCGGTCAAAATCCAGCAGTCTTCGATCTATTCACTGGCACCAGCGTCGCGCAGGATGTCGGCAATCTCGTCGCGGCCTAGTCCTATCGCATATCCGAGAGGCGTGAGTCGATAGACCGGTTCGGTGTGGGGCGCCCCATTCAGATCAACTCCCAACTCGATAAGTTTTCGTAGAGCGTCAACGCTGCCCCTGTTCGTGGCAAAATGCAGTGCAGTAAATCCAGGCCCCCGCTTTGCATCGATATCAGCACCTTCTGCGACGAGTAATTCGATAGCGCCGACAGCATTGCCGCCAGCGGCAAGAAACAAGGGGGTGAAGGCTCGAAAGTTGCGAGCCTCAATGTCAGCGCCCGCCTCGATGAGCAGTTTCACGACCTCAACCCGATCCGGGGCTGCAGCTAAGTGCAGTGGGGTCGCCCCCTATCGGCCCGAGCCTCGACGTCAGCGCCTACTTCAATCAGGAGCACCGCTACCTCAGTGCTGCCGCGTTCGGCGGCGGTGTGCAGTGCGGTTTGTCCGTTGCAGAAACATGGCAGGTTCACATCGGTGCCCGCGTCTATGAGAAGCCGCGCCGCATCGATGTTGTCGGTCAACGCCGCCCAATGCAGCGCCGTTCCAACGAACCTGTCCTGCTCGGTCAGGTCCTCGCCGGCTTCAACCAACTCTTGTAACCGGACCAGATCGCCGTCCTTGACCGCATCGTTAAGCGGCCCCGCTAAGACAGCGGTACTAATCAGCAACGCGGCTGCCGCAACAATGAATGACTTCGCCATAGCGTCTATCTGTGGTTTGCCTCAACCGACTTCGATTGGAAGAGATGCGTCGTCCCCCATTCGGGCAATGATGCGTCATATCCCAGCAGGGTTAGAACGAAGGCGTCGTTGGTCGAACCTAATCGCTGCCCTGCAAGAAGGAGAACATAGCAGGAAATGACAGATTGTTGCACCCTGTTCCTGACCCGGCAAATTGGTGCCTTGATGGCCGGTGAGGGTCAGCAGTGACCGAACGCGTCGTTCGCGGCTATCCAACCTGCGACACGATT
>CAXMRP010000139.1:0-2138 GCA_964196155.1 uncultured Polyangiaceae bacterium | reverse complement strand
CGGATCGCCAACAAACTGGAATGCCGGGTTTTTGCCGGTCTGATAGGCGCCACCATGCATTTCGCCGTCCAGAATGCCCGATGCCGCGGCATCAAAACCTTCTGCCGATGCGACAACCGATGAGGACCAGAACATTTCGATCTTCACCCGGCCGCCAGACATCACAGAGACATCGTCGATAAACGACTGGGCCAGTTTCCCTGACAGTTGCTCTGGCGAATAATGGGTTTGCATGCGCAGATTGATTTCCTGCGCCTGCGCAACGGACATGCCGGCACTGATAATCGCTGCGCCTGCAAGACCGCTGACAATTTTGGAAACTTTCATAAATTCCTCCACAGTAGTACCCGCAATTTTCCTTGCGGATTTGTATCGCGCACCATCCGGACGATTGTCGGCGGGTGCGGCTGAATATCACATTCAATATCGGGCTTGATCCGTCAAGGACGAATAATGTTAGGGGCTGGAACACTACCATACGAGAAGCGCGACCGTGTACCGGTCAAAACCCGGCAAACTGGCGCAATTCCAGAGTTCGAAAATGTTCAATTTGAGCCAGACCGGGATGACAAAATACTGCACAGGTCGCAGTTAGCTGATCGATCCGCTGTGGGAAAACTGTCCGCGCCATCAGAGCATCGGCCGGCTAAATTTGTCGTCATGGTTGTTCAGAGTCAGGCGCAGGCGCGCGTCCGCTTTCGACAGCAATATGTTCTTCCTGCCGGCGGATTTCGATCATGTGCCGGGCGGCGTCCTCAGGAAATCCGGCACCGATCAGCACCGTCTCGCCCAGTTGCAGACTGGCTTCAATGGCTTCCGGCGTGACATGGGTCGCGCCCAGTTCAATTAACCGCTTGGCATGTTCGACATCCCGGGCGCGGGCATAGATCGCCAGATCCGGCCAGTGCCGCCGGGCCGCCGCAACCACCCGCTCCGTCGCATGGGGATTGTCAATCGTCACCACCAGCGCGCCAGCATCCGCAACCTCAAACTTGCGCAACAGTTCCGGCCGACTTGCATCGCCGTAATAGACGCTGGCCCCCTGCGCCCGAAAATTGGCCACAAGGTTGGTATTGATGTCGAGGCCAATATGGGAAATTTCCTGGGCATCAAGAATCGATCCAAGCATTCGCCCAACCCGCCCATAGCCGGCAATGACGATATGGTTGGTAATGTCGACCGGGATATCGGCATCCAGTTTACCCCCGCCTTCGCTCGCCTCAATCCACCGGGCAACACGACGGGCAAGATGGGCCACCAGCGGCGTTGCCACCATCGTCAGGCTGGCGACGATCAGCATGAACTGCACCGTCGGCTCCGGCATCAGGTGCAATGTCAGTGCAAGCCCGACGACGATAAAGGCAAACTCGCCGCCTTGACCCAGAAGCAGCGCCGCTTCAGCGGCAACCGACCGCGGTGCACCAAAAAACCGGGCGAGCAGGTAAATGATCGCGCCCTTGATGGCGAACAGGCCAACAACCGAACCCAACAGCCAGAACGGCCGCATGGCGATCTGGGTCACATCGATTGCCATGCCGACCGAAACAAAGAAAAGACCAAGCAGCAGGCCCTTGAACGGTTCGATATCGACTTCGATTTCGTGCCGGTATTCCGTTTCGGCCAACATCAGTCCGGCAAGGAATGCACCGAGCGCCATCGAAAGCCCTACTTGCTCGGTCGCAAATGCCGTGCCGATGATGACCAGAAGCACCAGCGCCAAAAACATCTCGCGGCTGGCCGCACTACCGACCAGTCGGAACAGTGGCCGGATCGCCAGCTGGCCAATCGTGTAGATCACCGCAATGGCGATCACCGCCTGCCCGATCGCCCAGGCAAACGCCACCACCGGTGATCCGCTTCCTTCCGCCGCCAATGCCGCAACCAGGAACAGGATCGGCAGAACCGCCAGATCCTGAAACAACAAGATGGCGAAGCTTATCCGCCCTGTTTCTGTACCCAGGCGGCGCTTTTCCACCAGCAGCTGCATGACAATAGCCGTCGATGACAGGGCGAAGCTGGCACCAAGGACGATGGTCACCGCGCGCGTATTGTCAAACAGCGAGGCAACCACGGCGATAGCGCAGCCGGTAAGAAGCACCTGTGCCGCGCCGAGCCCGAACACCAATCGTCGCATCGCC
>CAXMRP010000138.1:0-5613 GCA_964196155.1 uncultured Polyangiaceae bacterium | reverse complement strand
CGAGCGGATTAACCTTCGTCGGGCAGGGACGGCTTTCGACTTCAAAGAACGGCAAGTCGGCGGCCCTCGGCATCGCATAGTCCATGAACGAGCCGGTCAGCATTTGCCCTGATTCAATTTCATAAGCGATCCGCTCCCACAGAACCTGGCCGGCGCCTTGCGCAACGCCGCCGTGGATCTGGCCATTGACGATCATCGGGTTGAGTACCGTACCGACATCCTCCACGACGATATAGCGTGCAATCGTCGGAACACCGGTTTGCCGATCTATTTCCACCTCGCAGATATGGCAGCCGTTGGGAAAGGTCGGCGCTTCCGGCGTATAGACCGCTTCGCCGCTCAGCAGCGCATCGGTGCGCACGGCAAGTTCGGTCAGCGACAATGAGGAGCCCTGCGGCGAAGTAAATACGCCGCCGGAAAACACGACATCGCCGGGGCCCGTATTGAGTTGCTGTGCGGCCGAGCCCAGCAGTCTTTCCCGTAAAGTCCGCACCGCCTGATCGACCGCCGCGCCGCCGATCCCGGCGGATCGTGAGCCGAAGGTTCCAACGGCATCTTCGAAAAGATCGGAATCGCCCGTCCCGTAGACAATCTCCTCGCGGGCGGCAATCTGCAGCGCCCGGGCAAGCGGATGTGTCAAGTTTGGCGACCGCGTTGTGCGGTCATATGCTGCGCAGATAGGTCCGGTATTCCACATCGCTCACCATTTTGGCGAGCGCTTCGATCTCCGATTGCCGCAGCGCCGAATAGACCCTGCGGAAGTCGTCTCCGAAGAAGTCCGCGGCGGCGGCGGAACCGGCAAACTCGTCCACGGCCGACTTCCAGTCGTGATGCAGCCTTGTCTCAGAAACGCCGTTTCCTGCGTCAACCGGTGGGCCGGGGGATATCTGTTTTTCAAGCCCGATCTGCATGCCGCCGAGAATAGCGGTGATCGCCAGATAGGGATTGACGTCGGCGCCGCATATTCTGTGCTCAAGACGCGCGCCCGGGCCGGCGCTTTCCGGAACCCGCACGGCGACGCCGCGATGGTCGAGCCCCCAGACCGGACTGACCGGTGCGAAGGAGTTGGGCTGGAAGCGCCGGTAGGAATTGAGATTGGGGGCAAAGATCGCCTGAAATTCGCGCATCGTTGCAAGCACGCCGCCTATGGCATGTTGCAGTTTCAGGCCGACGCCATCATCGCTGGAAAAGACATTGTTGCCGTCCTCATCGAGAAGGCTGACATGGACATGCATGCTGCTGCCCATGTCATCGCCATAAGGTTTGGCCATGAAGGTCGCGTCCATCCCGTGTTTCTGGGCTGAGCCGATGACAATGCGTTTGAACAGGATGGCCTGATCCGCCGCCAGGACCGCATCGGCAACGTGTTTTAAATTCAGTTCGAACTGGCCGTTGCCCGCCTCGGCGAGAACAACGTCGGCCAGCACGCCGTGGACGTCGCAAAACTGGCGGATATCGTGCAGGACGTCATCATAAGCGGCCAGGACATCGAGATTGCACAGATTGCCGTTCGCCGTTTCAAACGGCGGCTGCGGCGCGCCGGTCCCGATCTTGATCGGCTTGGTGAAGAAGAATTCAAGCTCGGTTGCAACGACCGGCGTCAGGCCGAGCTTTTCAAGCCGCGAAACCGCGCCGGCAAGGACCTGGCGCGGATCGTAACGGCAGGGTTCGCCGTCTATCGTCACCATCGTCATCAGTATCTGGGCGGCCGGATGTTTCGTCCATGGTATCCGCGTTAGGCTGTCGAAGACCGGAATGCCGATGCCATCCGGGTCGCCGTTAACGGCACCCAGCCCGGTCGCCTCGACGTCCCGTCCCCATGAGTCCAGCGCGTAGGTCGAAATCGGCAGCCGCAATGCGCCCTTCGCCAGCTTGGCGATGTCTTCCGGCGGCAGCCACTTGCCGCGAAATATGCCGTTGATGGTCGGAAACAAGAGCTCGATGCGTTCAATATCCGGATTGTCCCTGACGAATGCCTCCAGCCGATCGGCGGCAGCCTGTCCGTCAAACGAACTGAGATTATTGGTCATGACGGACAGGCCTGACGGTGTTTCGTGGCGGGGTCACTTGTTGAGCACCAGCATGTCATCGGGCGACCAGGAAAGATGGACATCATCACCGATGTCGAGGGCATCGACGGCATCGCGCGTATTGTTTTGTATGACAACCCCGAGCCGCGTGGCGTTTTCCGTTTTCACGAACATATGGCTGCAGTCACCGTAATAGGCCCAGTCGGTGATGCGCCCGCGTAGCATTATTTGGCCTTCGACATCCGGTTTTGTCTTGGAGATACGAATCTTCTCCGGCCGAATGGCAAGGCTGACCTGGTGCTCTGCTACGCCGTCATGGTTGAGGTGGACCTTGCCCAGGACGGCCGTTTCGACGGACAGCTTGCCGCCCTGCGTGCCTGAAACCTGGCCGTCGAACAGATTCACCTTGCCGATGAAATCGGCGACAAATCTGTTGGCCGGGTTCTCATAAAGCGCTCCGGGCTCGGCGATCTGGTCGACGTTCCCATCCTGCATGACGGCGATCCGGTCGGCCATGGAAAGCGCCTCGTCCTGATCGTGCGTCACGATGATGAAAGTGACACCGACATCCTGCTGCAGCTGTGAGAGCTCAAGCTGCATCTGTTCACGCAATTTTGCGTCAAGCGCCGACAGCGGCTCGTCCAGCAGAAGGACCTTGGGCTGCTTGACCAGCGCACGGGCAAGCGCCACCCGCTGCCGCTGTCCACCGGACAGTTGATCGGGCATGCGCGTTCTAAAATCATCCAGGCCCACCCGTTCCAGCGCATTGGCAACGCGCGTGGTAATTTCCGCCGCCGGTGTCCCGACCACCTGCAATCCGTAGGCGACATTTTGTTCCACGCTCATATGCGGAAACACCGCGTAGGACTGAAACACCATATTCACCGGCCGCTTGTTCGGCGGCACCTCGACCATGTCCTGGCCGTCAATCAGGATCTGGCCGGCGCTCGGCTTGGAGAAACCGGCAATTATCCGCAGCAATGTCGTCTTGCCGCAGCCTGAGGGCCCCAGCAGCGCAAAAAACTCGTTGGCCTGAATATCGAACGAAACATCATTGACCGCGGTCACGGGGCCAAATGTCTTCGTGACATTGCGGATGGAAATGATCGGTTCACTCATTGCGGGTCTCACCCGGTGGCTATTTTTTCAGGCGACTGGAAACGCATCGCCACGATGGTGAGGAGTATCGTGATGACGACCAGCACCGTCGATGCGGCATTCACCTCCGGTGTCACGGAGAACCGTACCATGGAATAGACCTTGACCGGGAAGGTCAGCGTGTCGGGGCCGGATGTGAAGAACGTCACCACGAAATCATCGAGCGAAAGGGTGAAAGCGAGCAGGGCGCCGGCAATCACGCCGGGCTTCATGAACGGAAAAATGACCCTCCAGAATGTCTGCCATTCGTTCGCTCCAAGATCCTTTGAGGCTTCCTCCAATTCGCGATTGAAACCGGCAAGCCGGGACCGCACGACAATTGCCACGAACGGGAATGAGAAGGCGATATGGGCAGCGGTGATGGCCGACAGATTGAACGGCCAGATCCAGTCTGTCGGGAAACCGGTGACCCGCGAAAAGAAGGCAAGCATGGCAACGCCCATGCAGATTTCGGGCACGACGATCGGCAGCGCCATCAGCCCTTCATAGGCCGATTTGAACGGAAACCGGAAGCGCCACAGCAACAGAGCGACCATTGTGCGCAATATAGTCGAGACAATCGTGGACACCGTCGCGATCGTCAGCGAATTGATAAAGGCTTCAATCAGGGAATCGTTGTTCCAGGCCTTCCAGTAATATTTCGTCGTAAATCCGCGCCAGACGATGTTTCGCCTGGAATCGTTGAACGAAAAGATGACCAGCGTGATGATCGGCGCATAGATGGCCAGGAAGGTCAGCCCGACATAGAATCTCAGCCAAAGCCGGCGATGATAGTCCAGCGGACCCTGGCTGGCACGACTGAAGAACGCCATCCTAGATCTCCATGCCGGACTTGCGGCCGGCCATGAAAGCCCTCAGCGCCAGCGCGCCGAACGTCGCATACATCAGCAGGAAAGACAGGGCGGCGCCAAACGGATAGTCATTGGCCGCCTTGAACTGCCGCTCGATGACGTTGCCGATCATCTGCGCATTGGTGCCGCCCAGAAGATCGGGGATCAGGAACGCGCCGAGCATCGGAATGAAGACCAGGATAATGCCGGAGACGATGCCCGGCATGGTCAGCGGCACGGTAATCTTGAAAAAAGTCCGCGTCTGGCTGGCCCCAAGATCGAGGCTGGCCTCGAGATAGGATTTGTCCAGCCGCTCGATCGAGGCGTAAAGCGGCAGCACCATGAACGGCATGAACACGTAGACCAGCCCGGCAGTCACCGAGAAATTATTGTAAAGCAGTTCCAGCGGCTGAAACCGGCCGAATATCGTGTCGAGCCACAATGTGTTGTAGATCCATTCAAGCCCGAAATTGACAAACCCGCGCGTGCGGAAAACCGCCAGCAGCGCATAGGTGCGGATCAACAGATTGATCCAGAACGGCAGGATGACCGCCACCAGCAGGAGCATTTTCCAGCGCCCGCGCACAAATGAAATCAGGAAGGCAACCGGATAGGCGATCGCCAGGCACAGCGCTGTCGCGATTGCCGAGATCCATAAAGATTTCCAGATAATCTTAAGATAGACCGGCGTGCCGATCGCCCGCGCGTAATTTTCCAGCGTGCCGGTGATTTCCGTATCGACGAGCGATGTCTGTTCGCCGAACGACAATGCCCAGACAATTGCCAGGGGGGCGAGGAAAAAAACCACGAGCCAGAACGTCCCCGGAGCCGCCAGGAACCAGAACACCACTTTATTGTCTCGCCAACTGTCCAAGGGGGCGCCCGAAATCAGCCAGTCTGTCCGATCAAGACTATGACCGCCGGCAGGTTGAGGGTCAAAGCCCCGTCAACCTGCCGGCAAATGACAGTTCAGGCGGCGTTGATGCGCGTCCACGCCTCGTCATAAAGCCTGACCACTTCGGCGCCGAGGAAAATCGCCGGCTCGCATTTGGCCAGCGTCTCGTCGGTCGGGAAAATCGCCGGGTTCTTGGTGTATTCATCCGCCATCAGTTTCTTTGCCGCGCCGTTCGGCGTTGCGTACTGGATATAGTCGGCGATCGCCGCTCCCGCTTCGGCATCGAGCAGGAAGTTGATGAAAGCATGGGCGTTTTCCGGGTGCGGCGCGCCCTTGGCAATGCACAGGCAGTCCTGCCACAACTGCCCCCCTTCCTTCGGCACGGTCAGCGTGATGTCGTCATCTTCTTCCATCACCTGAAGGATGTCGCCATTCCACTCCTGGGCCAGATCGACCTCGCCGGCGGCAAGCAGATCCTGGCCATTGTCGTCGGCAAACACCTTGATGTTCTTCTTGTTGGCGATGATCAGCGCTTCGGCTTTTTTGATCTCATCGGGGTTTGTCGAATTGAACGAGTAGCCGAGATATTTCAGTGCGTGTCCGATAACGATCTGGGCATTGCCCAGCAGCGAGACACGGCCGGCATATTTATCGGAATCATAAAGCGCGCCCCAGGAATCGGGCGGCGTGTCGCCGACTG
>CAXMRP010000137.1:0-7597 GCA_964196155.1 uncultured Polyangiaceae bacterium | reverse complement strand
CTATCGCGGTGAGCTTGTTCGTGGGTCGGGCCACGTGCCTTCTCCCTTACTTCATCCCTACTTCATATCGCGGATTGTAGCGCATACTGGCGAACAGAGAAAGACGGATTGGTGATAAAGCCGTTAGATAATAGCGAACCATGCGAACAACGGTGGACAACGGTGAATATAGGTATGGAGCCTGTCGGGTGCGCCAATGATTTCAACGGGTTGACGCTTCAAAATACCGGAAAGGCCCTGGCCGGACTTCGGCCAGACTCGTTCCGCTCATGGGTCCGCGTTCTGGGTTGTCCGGCGACCGCCGCCCGTTAAGCCGTCGTTCCTTCGGTATCGGGGATGCCGCCGGATTTGCTGCTCAAGCTCCTTGACTTCACGGCGCAGTACGGCGACCAGTTCCTGGCGGCGCTGCGGTTCCATCCGGCTGTTTATGGCGCCGATGCTGATGGCCCCGACCGGCAGCCCGTCGAGATCGGTCAATGGCAGACCGATCGACATTGCGCCTGCGGTGACCTGATGATCGTTGAACGCGTAACCGGTTTGACGGGCGTGCTCGATCATCTCGCGAACATCTTGCACCTTCAAATTGGCGTACCGTGAAAAGTGCTCGGCATTGGCAGTCAGGATTTCCTCGACCTTTTCTTCGGGCAGCGCCATGAGCAAGGCTCCGCCCCCTGCTCCCACGCCGAGCGGTCGGCGGTTGCCCGTGTCTACAACCAACGTCTTGATTGGGAAGGATCCCTCCTTCCGATCGAGGCACACCGCGTCATTTCCGCTTCGGGCCGACAGGAAAACCGTATCGCCGGTGCGCTCGGCGATACGCATTAGCGCCGGTTCGCAAAGCTGCTGCAAATTGAACTGGGGCGTCGCGGCCAATCCCAGTTCAAACACCAAATGCCCCAGACGATAGTGCTTCGTCGACGGGTCCTGATCGACCAGACCCTCGTGAATCAAGCCTCTCAGCAAGCGATGAATCGTCGGCCGCTCCAGATTCGTTTGCCGTGCCAGATGGACCAGACGGCTGCCAGCCTCCTGCGAGGAGGCAATCGCGCGCAACAGCAGTGCGACGCGATGGACGCTTTGTGCCCCGCGAACCGCGCGCTGTTCATCTTGGTTCGAGGGCATTTACCAACCACCTCCAGCTATCGGCATGAACGGATCATGGCCGCGATGCGGCCGATTTGGCCCGGCTGCGCTGCCAGTTAAAGGCGATCCACGCTCCCAGTCCGATGGCCAGGGCGATGACGACCTGGAACGGACCACCGGCGGAGACGACCGCTGCCGCGCCAAGCGCGCCACCGATCAGCCGCTGCAAATTGCCAAGCGGCGTAAACAGGAAGCCCTCGATCGAGGCGGCCAGGACAAGGACGCCAATGCCGGCCACCGCGACATGGGGGAGAATCTCGGCTGTCGAGCCCTGCAGGAGCAGGCTCGGTGCGTAGATGAACCCGAAGGGAACCACAAACGCGGCGACGCCGTAGCGCACCGCGGTCGCGGCGATGGCGACCGGATTGCCGCCGGCGATGGCGGCGGCGGCGTAAGCGGCAACCGCGACCGGCGGGGTAATGGCGGAAAGCACCGCGAAGTAGAGCAGAAACATGTGCGTCTCGAGCAGCCCGAAACCCGTTTGCAGTATCGCCGGCGCAACCAGAATCGCCGCCAGGATATAGGCGCTCGGGGTCGGCATGCCCATGCCCAGAAGGATGGTCACGAAGGCCGCCAGGATCAGCGTCAGCAAGGCGCTGTCTCCGGCAAGAATCAAAATGAGATTGGACAGCTTCATGGACAATCCGGTCATGCTCAGGCCGCCGATCACCAATCCGGCCGCGGCACACGCGGCGACCACGGGGATCGTCCGGCGCGCCGTTTCCGCCAGAACCTCGATGATCCTGACCAGCCCCATGCGCGTGCGCGCGGATGTCAGGGAGACGAGCAGAACGACCCCGGTCCCGTATCCGGCGACGAAAGAGGGGCCGTAGCCCATCCACAGCGTGACGATGATGACGGCGAGCGGGATGATGAATATCCATCCGATCCGCATGGCTTCGCGCAGGGAATCGGACGGGACCTCGCCGGCGCCCAGGTTGAGGCGGCGCGACATGGCGTGCACCTGGGTGTAGACGCCAAGATAGTAAAGCAATGCCGGGACGATCGCCGCGATGACGATGTCGCGATATTCGATGCCTGTGAGTTCGGCCATGATAAACGCCGCCGAACCCATGACCGGCGGCAGCAGGCTTCCTCCGGTCGAGGCCGTCACCTCGATCGCCGCCGCGCGTCGTGGCGACAATCCGATCCTTTTCATCATCGGGATCGTCACGCTGCCGGTGGTCACGACGTCGGATGTCGGACTGCCGGAAAACATGCCATACAGTCCCGACGAGACCACCGCGACTTTTGCCGGCCCTCCAGGGCTGCGCCCGGTTATGGCGTAGGCAAGGGCGAGAAAGAAATCGCCGCCGCCGGCGGCATTCAGCACCGTTCCGAACATCACGAACAGATAGGCGTAGGTCAGCGCCACACGCACCGGCACGCCAAAGATGCCGTCGGTGGTGAAGACCAGAATGTCGAGTGCGTGCCGCACGGTGATCTTGCCATGCCCGAGTATGCCCGGCAGCAGGTCGCCAAAAAGATTGTACACGATGAACAGCGCGACGATCGCAGTCAGGCCGAGCCCGACACTGCGCCTCGTGGCTTCGAACGTCAGAAAAACGATAATGACTGCAAACACCACCTGCCAGAACGACAATTCATCGAACAGCGTTATGCGCGTCACGATGGCATTGGCAGTGAACAAAAAGTAGATGCCGCATGCGAATCCGAGAGCCGACAGAACCAGGTCCACGGGCCCCGGAGGGCCGGGATCCGCCTGCGCCGTCGGCGCGATCAGCAGAAACACCAGACCCAGCACGACCGACAAGAGAATGACGGTTGCCGCGAACATGTCGACCAGGACAATCAGGTTTATCCAGACCACGGCCAGCGACAGGCCGGCGCCGACAATCTTGACCACCCAGCCATGGATCCCGTGCAGCGGGCGCATGGCGCCGGTATCGAAAAGCAGGCTGACGACTGACATGATGTTAGTGTTCCCGGCCGGAGCGGGCGACAAGGATGGCCAATGACGGGCCAACCCGGACGATGAATCCGGATTGACCCGTCAAAGAAGAGCCAGAGCGGGTGTCTATTTTATATGGCCCGCTTCTTTCAGGTACCTGGCGGCACCAGGGTGAAGGGGGATAACGGAAATCGACGACATCAGGTCGGTCGTCAACGCCCCCATCGCCTTGTGAACGCCCTTGATCTTGTCCATGTTGGCGTAGACCGCCTTGGTCAGATTGTAGGCGTCCTCATCGCTCATCTTGTCGCTGACGAACACGGCGGCGCTCAGGGTCACCGTGGGGACCGGGTCGGGCTGATTTTTGTATGATTTCGCCGGGATGGTGAAATCCAGCGTGTTCATCTTTTCATTGACGGTTTTGATCACGTCCGGAGGGATGTCGAGCAGGACGATATCGAGGCTCTCGTCGATCTTGCGGATCGAGCTGTGGCGAACGAACAAGGAGTTGGAAATCATGTCGATCCGCCTGTTGAGCATCAGATCGGCCTGTTCGCGCGATGCCGCATAGACGACCTTGCCGCCCCAGGTCTCCAAATCCTTCTCGCTAATGCCGGCTGCTTCCAACAAGCCGAGGGCGACGTCGCCGGAGATGTTGCCGCGCTTGTTGATGGCAACGCGCAACGGCACCTTCTTGGCCTTGATGTCGGCGAGCGACTTCAGGCCATATTTGTCGGCAAAGTCCTTAGTGATGATCAGGTGATAGGGTGCCCAATTGTAAAGCAGCGCGACAGCGCGGAGGTTCTTAACCGGCTCACTGAACGGCGCCGTGCCGTCGACCGCGGCTCGCAATTCCTGGGCGTGGGCGATGCCCATCTCGGCTTCGCCGGCACCGACGATCTTGATGTTGGCGAAGCCGCCGCCGGAGGTCTGATAGGTCACCACCGAGCCCGGGTACTGCGCGGCAACGGCGGCATTGACTCCAGCGCCGAGAAGCGACCACAGGCCGCCGGGGCTGGCGCCCGACAGGGTGACATTGTAGCTCTGCGCTTGCGCCGGGGCCACGGCCACCAGTGCGTATGCAAATAGTAAGGCGATGATGCGTGTCATGATTTTCTCCCTCTCAAAGTGCTGTTGTCGATGCCGCTGCTCATTTACGCGAACCCGGTCGAGCTTTTGGAAGTTTCCGATATTAGCCCCGCCGAACCCGATACAAGACCACAATATGGAATATTAACCTCCACTATATTGCCATACACCAGCCATCCGTAAAACCAAAATGTTTTTCGTTGTATAAAAGTCCATGATATGGACTAATTGAAACAATGTCCCGCCTATCAATGAAGCCGGTTGATGACGGCCTGCACCGGGGCCGTCGACAACGAACCGCTGGTCTTGCTGATGAATGGCCCATCGGCGCAATTGCCGCGGTGAGCGCCCACCGGCGGAGAATCGCAAAGCCCAGCGGTCCTTGGTATAATATTCCAACCAGACTTGCAGGGAGACAAGGGGCATGGCGGAGCGGGCGGCAGGACACGCCGGAATTGAGCAGGTCGGGATCGTCGGCGCCGGCGCCATGGGCCGCGGCATCGCCCAATTGATGGCCCAGTGCGGCTGCCAGACGCTTGTCTTCGACCTCGACCCTGCCGCGAGCGAGGATGCGCTTGCATCAGTCGTCAAGGTCTGGGACCGGCTGGTCGAAAAAGGCCGGATGACGGTGGCGGACGCCAAAACCGCGCGCGCCCGGCTGTCGCAGGCGGGTTCGCTTGCCGATTTTGCCGGGTGCGATCTGGTTATCGAGGCGATTGTCGAACGGCTCGACGCCAAGACGGCACTGTTTTGCGAACTTGAAAGCATTGTCGCGCCGCCGGCCATTCTGGCGACCAACACCTCGTCGCTGTCGGTGACGGAAATCGCCGCCGCCTGCGCCCGGCCCGACCGGGTTGCCGGGCTGCACTTCTTCAATCCGGTGCCGCTGATGAAGCTGGTGGAGATCATCGCCGGCAGCCGCACCGATCGGCAGGTGGTCGATGCTCTTGCGGCGCTGATCGAGCGGACCGGCCATTATGGCGTCGAGGTCGGCGACACGCCGGGATTCCTCGTCAATCACGCCGGCCGCGCCTACACCCCAGAGGCACTGAAAATCCTCGGCGAGGGTGTTGCGGTCCCGGCCACGATCGACGCCATTGCACGCGATGCCGCCGGATTTCGCATGGGGCCCTTTGAGCTTCTCGATCTCACCGGTCTCGATGTTTCGGTTCCGGCGATGGAGATGATCTATCGCGGATTTTTCGAGGACCCCCGGCTCCGGCCGCCCGAGCTTGGCCGCCGCCGTCTCGCCGCCGGTCTTCTCGGCCGCAAGACCGGCGAGGGCTTTTATCGTTATTCGGACAGCGGCAAACGGCAGCCCGCCGGCATCGTCGACGAACCAACTGGCGCAGTTCCGGATCGCATAGCGGTCGCCGGAACCGGGTGGGCGGCGGAGCGGCTGCGCGACTGGTGCGAAGGTCTTGGCGTAAATATCGTCGATCCGGCGCAAGAAACGCTGACCCTGGTGGCGCCGGTCGGAACCGACACGTCGTGGGAGTGCGCGCGGGTTCATGCCGATCCCGCCTGGACGATCGGCGTCGATGTCTGTTTCGGGCTGGACAGCCATCGCACGCTCGCCACGACCCCGGCGACAAGCCCGCAAGCCGCCGGCCAGGCGCTGGCCCTTGCCCGCAAGGACGGCGTTGCCGCCGCGCTGGTGCGCGACAGTGCCGGGCTGGTTTTGCAGCGCATTGTCGCGCTCATCGTCAATATCGCCTGTGACATCGCCCAGCAGGGCATTGCCCGGCCGGCCGATATCGATGTTGCCGTCAAGCTCGCTTTGGCCTATCCGCACGGGCCGCTGGAATGGGGTGATGCGATCGGGCCGGCTATTGTGCTGGAGATCCTGGACGGCCTGGTCGAAACCACCGGTGACCCGCGCTATCGCCCCTCGCCATGGCTCAGCCGGCGCGCCCGGCTCGGCCTGTCGCTGTTGAGGGAGGAGATATGACGCCCGCGATTTTTGAGTGACCCGCTGCAAAGGCAAATGGCGGCCGGTTTCCGCGTCCCCTCTGCGATCCTGGGGAAAATATCAAGGCGCGGAGGCGGCTGTCCGGGAAAGCTTCTCGTTTACGGCCACAATACCAAAGGTCCTCAGGCGAGGCGCAATTTCATACTGATCCCGTCTGGTTCCTCCCGCAGATCGAGCGGTGCGGGAAAGGGCATCCTGCTTCACCGGTTTCAATACATCACTGCTGATGCTTTGCCGTCCATTCGCCGGCCATGCGCTGGGCTTCGGCAATCTGGCGGGGGGCCAAGTCCTCCTCCTGTCCGGGCAGAAGCCGCCGTGCCTCTTCGTGACCCGATGTCGCGGCGAGGATAAACCACATGTGCGCAGCAACATAATCCTCCGGCACGCCCAGGCCGTTGCCATACATGAAGCCGAGTCTGAACTGCGCGCCGGCAAGGCCCTGTTCGGCGGCCATGCGCCACCACTTCACAGCCTCGGCATGGTCCTGGGGAACGTCCCGGCCGTTGGCGTACATGCCGCCAAGGTTGTTCTGCGCCCCGGCAAAGCCCTGTTCGGCGGCCATGCGGAACCATTTCATCGCCTCGGCATAGTCCTGCATCACGCCCCGGCCATTGTGGTACATGAAGCCAAGGTTGACTTGCGCATCGGCAAAGCCCTGCTCGGCTGCCATGCGATACCATTTCACCGCCTTTGCATGGTCCTGTGCCGGCACGCCGTTGTAATACATGACACCAAGATTGTGCTGTGCCTGGGCACTGCCCTGCTCGGCAAGCGGGTGCATGATTTTCAGCGCCGTCGCGTGATCGCCGCGCTGAAAGGCGGCCAGGCCATCCTCATGCGGCCCGGCAATTGCCGGAACCGTGAGTGCCATGATGGCCAGCGCAAGGAGCCCGCTTCGCAGAATTGCTTTCATCGGTTTTGCCTGGTTTCAGTCGCCAAAATGGCGGTTGTCGGGCGCACGGTAAAAGTGTCGGCGGCATGATCGCACGGCCGCCACAAATAGCCGCACAGGAGCAAATGACCCCGGTAACTCGGCTTTGAAACAGAAATGTAAGCAGGGATATGTTTCTATTGAATTTAAAAAATAAACAAAATCAGCAATATGGCGGAGAGAAAGGGATTCGAACCCTTGAGACGGTTTCCCGCCTACTCCCTTAGCAGGGGAGCGCCTTCGACCACTCGGCCACCTCTCCGAGACGGCGAATACCTTAGAATTGCGGGCGGTTTCAAGCGGTTTTATAAAAGAGGTGGATTCGGCCTACCACGCAGAACAGCGCATGAACACGCATAGGGTAGTGACACAGAATGGACACAGGATGGCATATTCTGTTCGCAAGGCGTTCCGATTAATCGAGTTGCCCAAAGCCAAATGGTGCTGCGACCGGGGTATCACATGGTCGATTGTCGCCGTGGTCAGCTTGCCCAGCCGCGGCACCATCCGGCCGCCGCACAGGTAGCATTTGCCCTTCTGCCGGCGCCAA
>CAXMRP010000136.1:0-11267 GCA_964196155.1 uncultured Polyangiaceae bacterium | reverse complement strand
ACGCCGTAGGCCGTTGTGAAGACCAGGGTGATCAGGAGAAGACTGATCAAAAGCGCGCCGGACAAGGGCGGGAGAGCATCGATCGCAGCCTGAAGGCGGGTGGCCTGTTGTTCGGGCGTTGGTTCCACCGGCTGACTGACCGGGCCATCGGCGTCGCGTTTTTCCTGGGCGGCGAGCGAGCGGTCCCATTTGTCCTGACCGTGTAATTCGATCATCGACGCCTTGCATTCGTCGGAGACGTTGGTGCGCAGTCCCGACCCGGATTCAACTTGTTGCGCGTTCGACAGTGTAACGGTTTGCTGACCGGCGATGCCGAGCATGTTGGCGCCGGAGACCAGCACAATGGCGATCGCGGGGATTGCCAGGAACCAGAACAGACTGTGCTGGATGTTGGCCCCGCCGCGAGCGCCAGCATCGGGATCATGGATCGGCGGCGCCTTGTCGGGCCGTAGCAGGGCGTAGCCGAATGCATAGACGGCATACAATACCGCCAGCATGATGCCGGGAATGAAGGCGGCCTGAAACAACGTGCCGACCGAAAGGACCGCTGGTTTGCCGAGAAATGTCAGGGCATCGACACAGCCGGCAAGCTGCGCGCGGGTATCCTGTCCGACCGAATAAAGGTCGCCGGCGAGTGAGCCGAGCAGGATGATGACAATCGATGGCGGGATGATCTGGCCGAGGGTCCCCGATGCAGCGATCACCCCGGTGGACAATTCCGGGGAATAGCCACGGCGGAGCATGGTCGGCAGGGAAAGGAGCCCCATTGTCACCACTGTCGCGCCAACAATGCCGGTGGACGCGGCAAGAAATGCGCCGACGACGATAACCGACACGGCCAGACCACCGGGCAGTTGGCCAAACAGCCGCGCCATTGTGGTCAGCAAATCCTCGGCGATGCGGGAGCGTTCCAGCGCAATGCCCATCAGCACGAACATGGCGACGGCCAGCAGGGTCTCGATGGACTGGCCGGCCAGCACCCGCTCGTTCATGCGGTTGACGATAAAGCTGAGCGTTCGGAATATTGCACCGTCGGCGCCGCGCTCAAACAGCGGCGCCACTAGAACCGGAAGATCGGGAAAACTGAACCGGGAGATCGTATCGGGATTGACGCCGTCGGCGAGCAATTGGCGATAGGCATCGGAGCGGGTGTCGACCACCTCGCGCAGCAGGAAACCATATTCGCCGAGCACGGCCAGAATGCCGAATGAAATCATCGCCGCGCCACCGATGGCAAACGCCACCGGATAGCCGGTCATGATACCGGCAAACAGGCAGACAAAGACGATGATCAGGCCAAGTTCAACGCCGTCGAGACCGAATAACATGGCGCGTCAGTCCCTCATGACCGGCCGGTCACCGGTTCGCTGCCGCGCGGGTCGCCGGTGATGCCACCGGTAATCTCACCGGTATCCTCACTGGCATCTTCACCAGACTGCGCTTCGGCCTCTCCCGGCCCTTCGATGAATTCCAGCAGGTTTCGATAAAAATAGGCCAGCCCTTGAAGGAACATCGAGGCGGCAAACAGAACCAGAAGAATCTTGAACAGAAAATAACCGTCAAAGCCGGCGGGCGAAAAACTGATGGTTTCGACATTCCAGCGCATCAGCGCCGATTTTCGCATTAGGGAGACGAAGGTGTCGGTCGCTGCAACTTTCGGGGTCAGCAGGTGACGCCACATGAAAAACCAGCCGAACCACCAGATCATGATCATGAAGGGCAGGACGAAGAACAGCGAGCCGAGCATGTCGACGACGCGCTTGGCCCGCCAGCGCAGCCCGGCATAGAACAGGTCGACCCGGACATGGCCGCCCTCGACGAAAGTGTAGGCGGCGCACAGGGCGACGGCGGCGGCATTGTAGAGGCGCAATTCCTCGGAATACCATCCGACATCCCGGGTAAAGGCATAACCAAACGGGCTGATCGAAATTTCAGAAACCCTGAAAATGCGTTGCAGCAGGACGATGAAGGTCTGCTGTATGACCATCAACAGCAGGCCCCAGGAGACAAAGCGGCCGATCGCCCGGTTGCCGCCTTCTATGGTATGGACGATCCGCCATAAAAATGCGTGGTTGCGGAGCCCGATGACAAGCGCGGCGGCCGCCAGCAGAAAAACCGTCGCCAGCAATTCCAAAGATGCGCCGTAGTATATTATCCTGGCGACACTCTCCATTCCTGCCAACTCCGGTCATGCCAGCAACACGACGGCAAATCCTGAGTGCCGGTCCGTTGCGGGGATCGATTTGTGCCGCAAAATTGCTGAGATATTCGCGCCGTTGACAGCCGCGACGGCATGGTGCGTCGCGACTGCCTTGTCTGATTACAGATCCGAAACGCCTACAGGCCCAGAACCCGATTGCGCTCGGCAGTGTAATAGCCGTCCGACAGGGCGGTCCATGCGGTTGTGGTTTTCAGGCCGGCGTTGAAGGAATCGTGGATTTTGGCGAACAGCGGGTCGGCGCGCTTTTCTTCCAGGACTTCCGCCGAGGCTGTGCCGAAAGCGTCCCACACATCATCGGGAAACTGACTGACCGAGACCCCGCCATCGATCAAACGTTTCAACGCCGGACCATTTTTGGAAATAAACAGCGAGTAGTTCTCCTGATGAGAGGCGGCGGCGGCCACTTCGATGGCCTTTTGGTGTGCCGGCGACAGGCCGTTATAGACCTCCAGATTGACAGCGACGCTCAGCGCTGCGCCAGGCTCGTGGAAGCCGGCCGGATAGTAGTTCTTGGCAACTTCATGCAGGCCAAGGGCTTCATCGGACCAGGGACCGATCCACTCGGTCGCATCCAGCGCGCCCGATGATAACGCCTGATAAATTTCGCCGGCAGGCAGGGTCTGCACCGACGCGCCAAGCTTGGCGACCGCCTGGCCGCCAAGGCCCGGCATGCGGAATTTCAGCCCGTTGAAATCCTCGGCGCTGTTGATCGGCGAGCGGAACCAGCCGCCGCCTTGCGAGCCGGTCTGGCCAGCGACAAAGGACTTCATGTTGAAGACTTCGCCCAGCTCATGATGCAGTTGGATGCCGCCTTGCTGGTAATACCAGACCATGAATTCCGGCGCGGTCATGCCAAACGGCACGGCGGTAAAGAAGGCGAGACCGGGATGCTGGCCGAGGAAATAATAGTCGGCGGCGTGATAAAGATCGGCCTGCCCGGACGAGACGGCGTCGAAAGACTCCAGCGCACCAACAAGTTCGCCGGCGGCCTTGGCTTCGATCTCCAGCGTGCCATCGGTCATCGTCGTGACTGATTTGGAAAAATATTCGACCGAATCCCAGACACCGGCGAGCCCGCGTGGCCAGGATGTGACCATGGTCAGTTTGACATTGCCCTGGGCGATTGCCGGGGCCGCCAGCGTCGTTGCGGCCGCGGCACTGGTCACAAGCCCGGCATTCTTGATAAATTTACGGCGATCCATAAGTTATTCCTCCCTGTGGAGTGCTGTTCGATGGAATAGTGGTGCCATGGCGACAAATTCCTGTCCAGATCGTAACAAGCGTTTGACGGGTCTGGCCGATGGCAATATTGCCGCAGGTACAATGCCGGATTAGCCGCGGTCAGAGTGTCTGCGGCAAGGATATGTATCGATGAAGCCGATTGCGCTTGTTTCAACCGATCAGTTTGTGCACGCCAATTATCACTGGTCGGGTACGACAAAACCCTATCTGGATGCGCTGGTTTATGCCGCCGGCGCGGTGCCGCTGCTGTTGCCGGGCTATGGCGATGCAATCGATTTTGATCGGGTGCTGGATGCTGTCGACGGGGTGTTCATTACCGGTGCGCGGTCCAATGTGCACCCGACCAACTATGGCGGCGTCGCCAGCCCGGAAAGCGAGCCTTATGACGAGGCGCGGGACGCCACCACGATGCCGCTTATATTACGGGCCATCGAGACCGGGGTGCCGCTGCTTGCCGTTTGCCGGGGCTTTCAGGAATTGAATGTGGCGCTTGGCGGCACGCTGGCGAGCGAGATCCAGACCGTTGAGGGCCGGATGGATCATCGCGGTGCGGAATCGGCCGATCTGGATGAGCGCTTCAGGATTGCCCATTCGATAACAGTCAAAGACGGCAGTCTGCTTGCCGATGTCCTGGGTGCCGATACCGTTGAGGTCAATTCGGTCCATCGTCAGGGCATCGGCACGTTGGCGGACCGGCTGATCGTGGAAGCGGCCGCCGCCGATGGCACGATCGAGGCGGTGCGGGTGCGCGATGCGGCAGGGTTTGCCATGGGGGTTCAGTGGCATCCTGAATACTGGGTGCAGAGCGACCGTCCGTCGCAACGGATATTCGAGGCGTTTGGCGATGCCATGCGGGCTCATGGGCCCGGACAGCGGACGCCTGAAACAGGCCGATTGTAACGGGCGCTTTGTTGCCGATGCTGCGCTCAGCTGCTGCGTCCGGCCTTGCGCTCCTGCTCATGCCAACTGACCATAAAATCAATGAAGGCGCGGATTTTTGCAGGCAGGTGATCGCGATGGGGATAGACCGCATAGATTCCGACGCCGGTAATCTCGTGATCCTCCAGCACACTGACCAGTTTCCCCGATGCCAGATCGTCGCGCACGGTTAGCCACGGACCGCGGCAAAATCCCATGTTGAGGCGCGCCGCCTCGGCAGCCGTTGACGGGCTGTTGACTTCGACACGGCCGGTCACGGTCACGGTGATGCGGGCGCCGTCATCCAGAAACGGCCAGTTGGCCCGGGATTTCAGATTTGTGTCGACAATGCACGGCATGCCGGCCAGTTCGGAGGGGTGGTGGGGCATGCCGTGGGTGGCGATACATTCGGGCGAGGCGTAGACGACGGCCCGGAAATTCGCCAGCTTGCGGGCAATCATGCTGGAATCCTGCAACGTCGCGACGCGGATGGCGATGTCATAGCCTTCTTCCACCAGGTCGACGAACCGCTCCTCCAGTGTCAGTTCCATGCGAATATCAGGATGAGCGGCGGTGAACGCCATGATGGCGGCGGCAAGGCCGCTATCGCCTATTCCGGCGGGAATGGAGACCCGCAAACGCCCGCGCGGCGCGGCATGGGTGGCTTCGATATTGTCCTTTAGCCGATCGATGCGGCGCAGCACTTCCTGGGCATCCTCAAATGCCGCCTCACCGGCCTCAGTCAGTGAAATTTGCCGTGTGGTGCGGTTCAGGAGCCGGGCACCCAACTCGCTTTCCAGTTCCGACACATATTTTGACATCAGGGCCTTGGACTGCCCCCGCGCGCGGGCGGCGGCGGAAAATCCGCCGGCCTCATAGACCGCAACGAATGCCCGCATCCGGTTGATTGTATCCATCGGCAGAAATCCCTAGTGGACCGGGTGCCCGGTCGCAAACGCAACAAGCGACCGGTCCGATCCGCGCGGGCCGATCAACGACAGGCCAAACGGGCAATTGTCGATCTTGGCGAGGGGCAGGGTGATCTGCGGAAGGCCGCACAGGCCGGCAATTGACAGCATGCACAAGGCGCGCTCGCGATTGGCCTGAAGGGTCTCTTCCTCATCGTCATGGCGCGGCGCGGCGGAGGGAACCGTCGGCACGATCATCAGCCCGTCTTCGCCCAGAAGCACATCCATGCGGGATCGAAGAACCAGCCGGACCGAATTGGCCCGTGCCAGATCTTCGCCGGTGACCGAGCGGCCAAACTCAAAGCGCTCGCGGACAGAGGGCATCATCTCGGGTTGGAATTTTTCGATCCAGGGGCCGTGGGCTTGCCAGGCTTCATGGGCCTGCAAGTGCCGGAAGGCCAGGTAACAGGGATCCAGCCCGGCAGCCGACGCATTGATATCTGAAGCGGCGCCAAGGGTTGCCACCACCGGTTCGGTGGCTGTTTGCAGGGTTTTTGCTTCCGATTCAGAAGGCAACAGCTCGAACGTATCGGCTGCGCGCAACAGGCGCCTGAAGTAAAAATCCTTGCGGTCTTCGCCGAGCATGATCGCGCCGACCCGGGAAAAAATTGCGCCATCGTCGGCAATCCAGCCGACAGTGTCGAAAGTGGGCGCCAGCGGCATGGTCATGTTGATCGGAATGCGCCCATGGGTTGGCCGCAGGCCCCACAAGCCGCAATAGCTGGCCGGCGCCCGGATCGAGCCACCGGTATCGCTGCCGAGCGCAAAATCACACAGTTGGCCGGCAACGGCGGCGGCTGATCCCGATGACGATCCACCGGTCAGGCGGTCTGTGGCGCGCGGATTGACCGGATACGGAAAATGCCTGTTCTGGCCGTTGAGCGAAAAGGCCAATTCGTCGGTCTGGGTTTTGCCGACACATTCGGCGCCGGCATCCAGCAGTCTTTGGACGGCCGGGGCGCTGCGGTCGCGGATCGGGCTTTGCTGGAGCTTTAGCGGATTGCCGCAACCGGTCGGGTAGCCGGCGACATCATAGATGTCCTTGACGCCAAAGGTCAGACCGGACAGCGGGCCTTTGCCGGCGCGGGGCACAGCCACGTCGCCATAGTCGAGAAACGCATTGAACGGATCCGTAGTGATCGCCATGGATCGACTCTGTACCATTTTGCGGGCTAACGTCCAGAATTCTCAACCGGGTGCCGGGCCGAGCCGCATAGCGGGTAATCAGCGGGGAAACGGACGCGGCCAGCGTCTCTTGTGGATTTTACTGATGCCGGGTATGGGCGGATATGCAATTCAACAGCGACAACTGGTCCGGCGCGCATCCCGATATTGTGGCAGCGATCGCCGAAGAAGCGGCGCGCGACGGCGGCGCTTATGGCTCGTCACCGGTCGATCTGGCCCTAAACCGGCGCTTTTCGGAGCTGTTTGAAACCGATGTTCAGGTGTTTCCGGTCGCCTCGGGAACGGCGGCCAACAGTTTGGCGCTGGCTGCCTGCGGGCGGCCGGGCGGCATTGTGTTGTGCCACAGCGAAAGCCATGTGGAGATCGATGAATGTGGCGCAGTCGGTCTTCAAGGCGACAGCTTGCGATTGCGGTTGATCGACGGGCCGGGCGGCAAGATGCAGGCCGCCGATCTCGCCGCGACGATTGCGGCGTTTCCAAAGGGTCATGTTCATGCCGGCCAACTGGCGGCACTCAGCCTCACCCAGATGAGCGAAGCGGGTACATTTTATTCACTCGATGAATTGCGCGGTCTTGCCGCGCTTGCCGCCGACGCAGGTCTTGCGGTTCACATGGATGGCGCGCGCATCGCCAATGCGCTGGCCGGCTGCGATGCCTCGCCAGCCGATATGACGTGGCGGTCGGGGGTCGATATCCTGTCCTTCGGCGCGACAAAGAACGGCTGCGTTATGGCCGATGCAATCGTCGTGTTCGATCCCTCGCTCGCCCGAACGCTGCCGTTCCTGCGGATGCGGGCGGGGCATCTGCTTTCCAAATCGCGGTTTATTGCGGCGCAGTTTGACGCCTATCTGAACGACAATCTTTGGCTAAAAATGGCGGGCCATGCCAATGCCATGGCCGACCGGCTGCGGGCGGGATTTTCAAAGTCCGCCGCTGTGCGCCTTGCCTGGCCGAGCGATGGCAATGAGGTGTTTGCCATCATGAAGACCGCGCATCATCAAAAATTGCAGGAACTGGGCGCGCAGTTTGCGTCATGGGCGCCGGGACCGATTGTTCTTGAACAGGATGAAACTGTCGTGCGGCTGGTCGCCAGTTTCAATACCAGTGAAGAGGCGGTGGATCAGCTATTGGCGCTGGTGGCGGACCTGTAAATCCGGTGTCGTCACAACAACGCCCCGGAGATGACCGGGGCGCTGGTTTTCCTGACAACCGTGTCTCAAACGCGGGATGTGCCGGCTATGCCGCCTTGGCGTCGATCTGCGCGGGTTGGCCGCTGCCGATGGCAATCTTGCGCGGCTTCATGGCCTCGGGCAGTTCGCGGACCAGATCGATATGCAGCAGGCCGTTTTCCAGCGCTGCGCCGGTGACCTCGACATGGTCGGCAAGCTGGAAGCGGCGCTCAAAGGCCCGTGCGGCGATGCCGCGATAAAGGATCTCCGCTGAGCCGGATGACGCCTCATCCTTTTTCTCGGCGGTGATCGTCAGCACGTTTTCCTTGGCCTCGATAGCGATGTCGTCTTCACCGAAACCGGCAACTGCCATGGAGATGCGGTAGGCATTTTCGCCGGTGCGCTCGATGTTATAGGGCGGATAAGTCTGGCCGTTTCCCTCGACGCTGGACAGGGAGTCCATCAGTGAGAAAAGCCGGTCGAAACCGATGGTGGAACGGTAAAGCGGATTCAGATCAAAATGGCGCATAGTCTTGTCCTCATGCTTGGTTGAGCAACATTGTTACGACCCGTGCCGAACCTCCCTATTGTGGCGAGACCGGCCGGTCTACAGGCCCGAATGGCACCTGCACTTCATTAGATGGGTGTGGGAATCAAAATTTTCAAGATCATCTAACTAGTTGATTAATATGATTATTATTCTTCCGCCTTTGTTTGTCGCGCCATTATGCCGCCTTGTTCATGGGTCATTCAGGCGGTGTTTGCATGTGTGCATTGAGTCGCGGGGCGCTGAGGAGAAAACTGGCCATGCTTGCCCAATCCCGACTGGTCCGTCGCCTGAGCCGCCATCTGAGCCGTGCTGGGGTCGTGCTGGCGATTTGTGCCGGCTGTGCCGGACCGCTCGCTGCCGAGCCAATATATTTCGGGGTGACGACATCTGGCTATCCTGGGGGTTATCAGGGGCCCCAACCGGGCGTCTGGCAGCCCGGGTTTCGTCGTCTGGTCCAGCGTCGCAATTATGGCGGCCCGGCCATGTTGGTGCGGCATTTGCACGGCCTTGGTTATCACCAGATTGTCTTTGGGAAACGGGTTGGCCGGCATGTCGGCGTCAGCGCTATTGATCCGGCCGGCAACCGCGTGCAGATGGCCATCGATGTCGTGACGGGGGGAATTGTCGAAGCTCGGGTTCTTGGACCGGCGGGTTCTGCCATGGCGCCAGCCAATAATCCGGCGCGTGCAACCCCGGTGGTCCGCTGGCCTGCCCCGGGGACTCCGACGATGCCAACAGTTCGCGGAACAATCGTGCCGCCGCTGCCGCGCTCGCGCCCGACCATTGTTGCCGCCGTTCCGCGCTTGCCACTGTCGACGGTTTTGCCCGTCGGTCGCAAATATCCGGTCAGCCAGGGCCTTTCGTTGCCACCGCCAGAAGACAGTGATGCCGCCAAACTGCGGGCCGAGAAGAATTCTCTGGTTGTCTATTGAGTTAGGGCGTTGAGGTTGGCAGACATTTCTGCCCCAGTACATTTGCCAGGATATTGACCGGATACGGGTGCGATATAGCCTTGGCGAAGTTGCGTTTTAGGCGTTTTTTCAGGACCGCGATACCCCCACAGGTTCCCCGGATTTTCAGTTTACCGGTTGACGCTACGTCATTCTTTCTGAACGCGATATGAACAGGGCCTTTCGGTTTGGTTCAGGGACAGTTCGTTAATCATTGTTCTACCGATGCAGCACCGGCCAACAAGAGCCAGGCGGATCGGCGCGAAACAGGATTGGTGTGGATTATGACCTTTAGAACGCACTTGGTCGCGATGGCGACTGCTGTGATGATCGCCGGTAGCGCCGCCACGGCGCAGGCCGGTTCAATTGTCCGCCTGATGCCGGATGCGGCCGCAGGCTTGTCCAGTGCATCGCAGGATTTGCAGCCCGTCCACAATTGGCGGCGGAACTTTAACCATACCCCGGTGCGGCGCCTCAACCTCACGGCAAACCAGGTTCGCCGCATCCTGCGTCACAAAGGGTTTAACCGTATCCGCTTTACAGACCGGTCAGGCCGTATTTATCGGCTATATGCGCGGACCCGGCACGGCCAGCGGGTTCGGCTGGTGGTCAGTGCAAGAAATGCCCGGATCATAAGATGGGAGCCCATCTACAGAATTTACTGAACACACTGTGCGGTGGCCTAGCGCCGCATGGACAGTTCGGGTGCCGCTAACGCCCCCTCCGGTGCCCGATTGAGCCGGCGGTCTTCTCAGACCGCCGGTTCGTCTTTTTTGGGGCAGTGTAATTTACGACAATATCGGTTCGCCAACCGCGAAACCGGCACTATGGCTACCCGGCGCTGGTTGCCGAGGGCGGCGGCATTGCCTATCACGTGGATGGTTTGGGTACCGCGGCGGTACCAATTGAGGAATAGCGTACACCATGGCCAGGCAAGCCGCATTCGACAGGCTGGCGGATACTCCGCTCAATCCGATCCCGCGCGACACCCACTGCGGACTGTTCAAGACCGCTGACGGCCTGACACTGCGTTACGCCCGCTGGCCGGCCTTGCGCCATCCGACCCGCGGCACTGTTTTGATCATTCAGGGACGCTCGGAATATATCGAAAAATATTTTGAGACAGTCGAGGATCTGCGGCGGCGCGGATTTGCGGTGGCGATGTTTGATTTGCGGGGCCAGGGCGGGTCGGAGCGGGTGCTGCGCAATCCGCTGAAGGGCCATGTCGATTCGTTTCATGACTATGCCGCCGACGTCGATATGTTCGTGCGCACCATCCTGTTGCCGGACTGCCCGCCGCCCTATGCGATGCTTGCCCATTCCACCGGCGCCGCCATTGCGCTGCTTTATGCCATACGGGGGCGAACCCAGATCGACCGTATCCTTCTGACAGGACCGCTTCTGGGTCTGTATGGCCGGTCGTTGCGTGGCTACGAGAGCGCAACTGCGGTGTTGCGCTATCTGGGGCTTGGCGAATTTTATGCCAAGTTAAGCCTGCGACGACGCACACCGGTTCAGCTGTTGTCGTTTGAGAAAAATGTGGTGACCAGCGACTCGCGCCGGTTCGCCCGAAGCCAGGCGATTGTCCGGGCGATGCCGGAACTGGGTCTTGGCCCTCCGACAATATCGTGGTTTCACGCGGCTATCCGGGCCATCAACTATTTCAAGACGATCGAGTTTGCCAACCGTATCCCGATCCCCGTGCTCATCCTGATGGCCGGGTCGGATCGGCTTGTGGCCAATCGTGCGATCGAACAATTGTGTGCCCGCGCCAAGACCTGTGCCTATGTGCGTATTCCCGGTGCTGCCCATGAAATCATGATGGAGCGGGATATTTATCGTGACCAGTTTCTGGCGGCGCTTGAGGCCTTTGTTCCCGGCCGCATGCCAGAAGAAGCGACCGAGCCAGTGCAGGCGGCGCAATAGGTGTTTAGTCCCGCGAAGTGATGGTTTGGATTCGAGGTGAACCTTTTTGGTTCCTTTGTCCAGCACTTGACGATGTGTTCGAATGGCGTGAGACCTTTGAGGGTCTTCAGACGTTTAGCGAAGTTATAAGCTGTGACG
>CAXMRP010000135.1:0-13993 GCA_964196155.1 uncultured Polyangiaceae bacterium | reverse complement strand
GCTCACTATGAAATGAACAACAACGCCACAATTATTTGCTAGATTGAGGCCACAAACAGGATCATTTGTCCTGACCATTCAGTTGGCACCAATCCTGGAGAGGCTTCCATGACCCGGCTATCAACATTTCATCGGGCTTCCCCGCTGGTTGCAGCAGCAACGTTCTTGTCGTTTTCCGCCGTATTGAGCACGCCTGTATTGGCCGCCGGCAGCGATCCGGTACAGCAGATCAAATGCCCGCAGGGCAAAGTCTATGACAAGCAGAAACAGCAGTGTGTCACTGCCCAATCCGGTGTCGTCGACGATGAATCGCTTGCTGCCTATGCCCATATGCTGGCCAAGACCGGCCGGCCGGAAGAGGCGCTGGATGTGCTGGACCTGATCGTCGGGCAAAATGACCCGGATGTGCTCAACTATCGCGGCTACGCGACACGGCTAACCGGCAAGGTCGATGAGGGTATCGGCTATTACCAACAGGCGCTGGCGATCGCCCCGGACAATATCCTCGTGCGCGAATATCTCGGCGAAGCCTACATCACCAAGGGTGAAGTCGAACTGGCGCGCAGCGAATTGCACCACATTCGCAATCTGTGCGGTCCCGATTGCCCCGAATATGTTGCACTGGCCCAGGCGATCATCGCCGGCGGCGGATATCTGTAGCAGCCAGCGAACCGCTTTACGTCGATCCCGCCGGATTCGTCCCTATCGGCCAATCGCCGATAGGCCGAATTCCAGATAATCACCAAGCAGCGGCATGCCGAGAAGATAGCGCGCTGTCGGCCCTTCGGCGCGCTCGCGTGCCCCGCGCCGGGCAGAATCCCAATCGTCGCCAGAATAATCGCCCCGTCCGATCCAGGCCAGCGCGACAAGATCGGCCGCCTCATCGGTATTGAGGTCGCCCAACAGCTCCGCAAGCTCCTGGCCGGACATATCCTTGGCCTCCTCTTCGGCCAGCCCGTCATGCGCATGCCGATCCGCGTGGGTCGCCGGGTCGAATTCAACTTCATGCTCATGGCCGTCTTCATAATCTGAGGCCATATCAGCGCTCAGCGCCCGCGCCTTCTGGATCAACATCCGCACGGTATCAACATCGATCGCCAGATTGTTGGCCAACTCGGTCTTCGGCTTGCCTGTCTGATCTGCGCTCATGAAGTCGTTCCCCTTGGCCGGTTCGGCAGCCTACCGCCACCGCAGGTATCTGCTGACGGGCAATATGGGTGAACCGGAATAGTGGGCATTGATCCAGAACAAGTGCGGCCCACAGTCGCCATTTCGGGATCAGGACGCGCAAATATCGGCTGATGTTCCAACCGAGCCGACAAACGTCAGCCGCGCATTGCCTTCAGCGCCGCACGGGCCAGACGATCCCACTGCGCGCTGTCCGCCGGGCTAATGACGAACCAGTCTTTCAGCGGTGGCTTGGTTTTGAACGGCGACAGCAACTGCCATTCCGACAGGCCCTCTGCCGCAATGTCATGATCCCGGCCAAGCCGAACACCAATCCCGCGCAGAAAATCGGTATCGCAGAAAAAAGCAAAGACCTTGCCCTTGATGGTCACCGCCGGCGACGACATCATCCGTCCATACTCCACACCCCGTCCTCCATCTGGACAAGGCGACCGGCAAGGCTTTGCCATGCCGCGTCATAGGCGCTCGGGTCACTGGATTTTGCCGGCATAGGATCGCTCCCTCCCTCAGCTGTTGCGTCAAACAACAAGGGCGCAAACCGGTAAATCAGGCAAGGGTTCACGAAATACTTCCTGACACCCTGATGTCAGGAGCAAGGGATTCAGACGATTAACGGAACAGCCGGTCGCCTTCTGACTCCATGCCCGTGTATAGCGAAGCAACAAACTCGCCATAACCGTTATACGGCAAGGTCGGAATGCGGTCGCCGCCCTCCAGCGGCTTCTCGGTCGCCTGACTCCAGCGCGGGTGGTCAATTTCCGGGTTCACATTAGCCCAAAAGCCGTACTCGTCCTTGTTGACGGTTTCCCAAAACGTGCTGGGACGCTTGTCGGTGAAGGTAAAGCGGACAATCGACTTGACCGATTTGAAGCCGTATTTCCACGGCACTGCCAGCCGGATCGGTGCGCCAAACTGCTTGGCCATCGGTTTGCCATAGGCACCGGTCACCATGAACGCCAGATCGTTGGTCGCCTCGGCCATGGTCAGACCCTCGACATAAGGCCACGGATACCAGACCTGTTTCTGACCGGGCGCCACTTTCTTGTCGAGGAAGGTCTGCATCTCGACATATTTCGCCGAGCCCAGTGGCCTGGCGTAGTCAACCAGCGCCTTTAGCGGAAATCCCGACCACGGAATGGACATCGACCAGGCTTCCACGCAGCGGTGGCGGTAAAGTCGCTCTTCTATCGGCATAGCGCGGATCAGTGTGTCGAAATCGACATCCATTTCCTTTTCGACCATTCCGTCGATCTTCACGGTCCAGGGGCGGATTTTCAGCTTCTGGGCGCGTTTGTGAATATTCTTGTGGGAGCCGAACTCATAAAAATTGTTATAGGTCGACGTCAGCTTTTCCGGGGTGAGTTCCCGCGACAGCTTGTAAATCTCGTTGCGCGTCGCCGGATAAAGGTCAGCCGTCGGGTCCATTTCTTCGGCAGCAAGCGCCGAGCTGATACCACCGGGCATAAGCGTTGCCGCGCCGGCCGACAGGGCGCCAAAGCCCGCCGCTTTGAGGATCGTACGGCGATCTGCAAACATGCTCTCGGATGTCGCCAGGCGCTCGGGAATTTCCCAGCCGCGTCGGTTTTTGATCAGCATTTCAATCCTCCAGGGAAATATCGCCCGTCAGTCAGCCGGAATACAATCAACGCACCACAGCCACTCGCAAATCACTCATACGCGCAATGTAGATAGGCTTATGGGGATGTCGGTTCGGCACCACAAATCAAGGCCGCTCACACAATCGCGAGCGGAAATCAAAGGGCGCCAATGATAAAGACAACAATCAGGCTATCCGGCACTTGGCGGATAGGTAATGCGCGAAACCGGGCATCCGTCCGATTGCCGACGCCAAGACGGATTATTCAAAGACATTTCGCATCGGGCCAGAAATTCCTCGCCGTCCACCTTGAGGCAGGCAATCCCGCCCAGTTCAACCCGCTCGCCACGATTGGTGCAAAAACAATCCGGATAGGAAAATCCCTGCGCAGGCGGCGGCTGCTTGAATTCACTTGCGGTCGCCGGTGTTGTGCCGTCCATCACCAACCCTGCCACCACGACAATTGCGGCGAGGATAACACACTGAACAAATCGAATTGCAACTGGCCCGGCAAATTCGACCGGTCGGGCATCCGTGGACCGTTTCGTGTCCACATATCGTCTCTTGGCCATGCCGAAGTATACACAAATTTGGGCGAATTGGCGAGATGGCGGTCGAATCGCCGGATAATTGCACTAAAATTTGGGTAATTTGACGAATATCGGCCTGCAAAAAAGCCGGGTCTGCTGGCGCAGATCCGGCTTTTGTTCAGCCTGCGCCCGTCTACTGGAAACGGTCACGGCAAGCCGAGTGGTTGAAGCAACATCATCACGTCACAGGGAGGAGAGTGACAGAGGACATAGCCAATCGACCCACCGAATATGCGTCCATTACAGGGCACGGGCAAGATGCGTTAGTGCATGCCAGCCATGCATTAACCGTATATCGCCCGCCACGGGAGTGGGCGCAAATTGTCTCTGATTCCCCGGCCGTCCTGAGCAATCGCGCGGCCTGAAACACGCCAGCCGGATCTCTGGCACGCACAATTGACAGCCCAACCGGGATGGCGCATTCCAACCGTAAATGGGCACCAAACGTCACAATCAGGCCCGAAATTTTCGGCCACACAGGCGATACCGAAAGGTCAGGCGGCACGATGGATTGGGACAAACTCAGGATATTTCACGCCGCCGCCGAAGCCGGATCGTTCACCCATGCCGGCGACACATTGTCGATGAGCCAGTCCGCTGTTTCGCGCCAAGTCAGTGCGCTGGAGGCCGATCTTGGCGCACAACTGTTCCACCGCCATGCCCGCGGTTTGATCCTCACCGAACAGGGCGAACTGTTGATGCGCACCGCCGATGAAGTGCTCATGAAACTGGAGACGGTGAAGAACCAGCTTTCCGATTTCAAGGAACAGCCGACCGGCCCTTTACGGGTCACCACAACGGTCGGCCTGGGATCCACATGGTTGTCGTCGCGGCTCCACGAATTCCTCAAGCGTTATCCCAATATCAGCCTGCAACTGATTCTGTCCGATGGCGAATTGGATGTCGGCATGCGTCAGGCCGATGTCGCGATCCGGTTGCGCCAGCCGATCGAGCAAGACCTGATCCAGCGCAAGATATTCACCGTCCATTTTCATATCTTCGCCTCGCCAACCTATCTCAAAGACAATGGTCGGCCGGAAACCCTGGACGATCTCGAAGGCCATCCGATCATAATATTTGGTGCCGACGCACCGGGCTATCTGCGCGACATGAACTGGCTGGCAACCGCCGGCCGCGAAAGCAAAGCACCCCGTGTTCCCATCCTGAGTGTCAACAATGTCGTGGCGATCAAGCGGGCGGTTCAAAATGGTATCGGCATCGCCATGCTGCCCGATTATCTGGTCAGTCCCGGCTCCAACCTGGTGCCGATCATGCAGGACCATGACATGCCGGGGTTTGACACCTATTTCGTCTATCCCTCAGAGCTACGGAACATGAAGCGGATCGCCGCATTTCGCGATTTTCTGATTGCCAACGCCCGCACGTGGAAATTCTGACCAGCCAACTGTCTCCGCCGCAGCAGGCGTTTAGGATGCCCCATTTGCAGGAAAGCGCACGCCATGAGTCTGGCTGCGCAGGCGCGGATCTTCTGATTTGACCAGAACATCGCGGCCACCCAGCAATTCAGCGCACCGGTCCAGCGTCTCCCGCTCCAGCCGCTCCATCGCCTCTTCGGTGAAAAATGTCAGGTGTGGCAGCAGCAGAACATTGTCCATCTCAAACAACGCACTCAGAGGATGACCGCGCAGCGTCAGCGGCTCCTGGCTGTAGACATCCAGCCCCGCGCCGGCGATCCGCCCCTGCTGCAGCGCCGCGAGCAGCGCTGCCTCATCGACGATCGCGCCGCGCGACACATTGATCAGGAACGCTGACGGCTTCATTGCGCCAAGTTCCGCCGCGCCGATCAGATGCCGGGTTTCATCATTGAGCACGCAGTGAATCGATACGAAATCGCACTGCGCCATCATCGCCCTGAGATCGTTCACAGGTTCAATACCCGCAACGCGCATCGCCTGATCCAGTGTGTGCGGGGAATAGCCGATCACATGCGCGCCAAAGCCGGCGCCAGCCATCTGCGCAAACGATCGGGCAATTCTGCCAGCACCGATCAGGCCGACGGTTTTGCCGGCGATATCGCTGCCCCGCCACGCAGTTTGCGGCCAGATCCAGCCATCGGCATTCATTGCCCGGTCCATCGGAACCAGTTTCTTGGCCAGCGCGATCATCAGCGCGAACGCGCCCTCGGCCACGGTTCGTTCGGCATATTCGGGGATATTCACCACCGGAATACGCCGAGCCTTTGCCGCATCAATGTCGATGGCATCGATTCCGACACCATATTTGACGATTCCGCGTAAGCGTTGCGCTTGCGCAAGCACATGTGCCGTGATCGGCGTATAGCACATCAATAACAGGTCAGCGGTGCGCACGGCCTCAACGAGATGTTCTTCGCTGACACTTTCCGGCAGCAGCACAAGATCGACACCTTGTTCCTGCAAAGCCGCGTCGATGACCGGACATTCCAGTTCGCTGTCCGTGCGCACCACCTTCACCATGGTCAGGCCAGGCCCTGAGCCCGCGCGGCTTCCACGATAGCCGCCTCCAGAATATCCAGCGCCTGATCCATCTGCGCTTGCGTGGTCACCAGCGCTGGCGTCAGGGAAAGCGTGTTTCCAAACGTCGTCTTGAACGACAGGCCACCGTCCAGCGCCCGGTAAAGCACCTCTTCGGCAAGATCGTCAGCCGGTTCCTTGCCGGCCCGGTCCTTGACCAGTTCCACGCCGATCAAGAAGCCCCGGCCCCGCACATCGCCAATCACGCCGATCTTCTGTTTCATCTCGGACAATCGGGCGAGTGCCGTAGCCCCTGTCTCAGCGGCATTGTCGACGAGCCCCTCGTCTTCGATGATCGCGATCGTCGTCAGTCCGGCCCGCGCCAGCACCGGGTTCTTTTCATGAGTGTAGTGCCCGAAGGCATAGTCGCCGGCGACATCCAGTTCCGGCCGGGCCAGCACTGCCGCCAGCGGCAGGATGCCACCACCCAGCGCCTTGCCCATAACCAGAATATCCGGCACGACATCATCATTATCGCAGGCAAACATTCGGCCGGTTTTGCCCAGTCCGGTGGGGATTTCATCAAAGATCAGCAGTGCGCCATGATCGTTACAGGCCGCCCGCACCTCCGCCCAAAAACCCGGTGGCGGAATATACGGCACGGCGAGCGCCGGCTCGGCGATGACGGCGGCCACATCGCCTTCTTTCTCCAGCACATACCGCACCATGTTGGCGCAGGTGAGTTTGCACAAATCAAGGTTCGGCAATCCGTCCGTTTCCGGATAGCCATAGGCACAGCGATAACAAGAAAACGGCGCCACATGCTCGGTCCCGGTCAACAACGGGCCAATGGCATTGGAACGGAACAGCTGCTCGCCGCCGACTGAAGACGCGCCGAAACCGGCACCGTGAAAGGCATCCCAGAAGGAGACGGTCTTGTGCCGGCCGGTCGCGGTGCGGGCGATTTTCAGCGCCACTTCAACCGCATCCGACCCGCCGGTGGTGAACAGCACTTTCGACAACGTGCCCGGCGAAATATCGGCAAGCTTGGCGGCCAGTTCCGTCGCTGGCTCGCAGGCAAACCGGCGCGGCGCAAACGGCAGCGCCTCCATCTGTTCAGCGATCGCTCGCTTCAGCCGTGGGTGGCCATAACCGATATGGTGGACATTGTTACCGTGAAAATCGAGATAACGCCGGCCGTCGACATCCTCAATCCAGATGCCTTCGGCTTTCGCGATCGCCGAAAGGCACGGGCTGGAAACCGACTGGTGCAAAAAGTGCCGCGCATCCTTGGCAACGGCATTTTGAGCCGCATCACTGAGCGTACGCGCCGCCCATTCCTGCCGGCGCGGCGACAGGTTGCTTTCTCCTTCAGACACAGCTGGCGAATGTGTCGGCGGGCGGGCAGTCGGATTTGTCATGTGCGCACAGCCGAAAGCAATTCATTCCGTTACAGGATATGTTCCACATCACTCAAGGGGGCACAAGATGCGCGGAGACTGATCGATTTGCGATCAAACCGGAATGATCACGAATTCCTGTGGCCGGCAATGGCGGGAGTGATCGACTTGCGTCAGTGCCGGTCCTATACGAAAATAAAAACTCAATCTGAACCCCGCGATGGCGTTCTGATCGAGGCCAATCGGGGGAGTCAACACAGTGCCGAAAAATCACGCACATCGCCGGCTTGCTGCAATTCTTGCTGCCGATGTCGTTGGCTATTCCCGTCTGATGGGACTGGACGAAGAAGCCACGCGAAACCAGTTCAATGCCCTCCTAGACGATGTGATCGAACCGCAGATCGGCGCCCATCATGGCCGCATCGTCAAAACCATGGGCGACGGCCTGTTGGTGGAATATTCAAGCGCCATCGACGCGGTTCGCTGTGCCGTCGAAATTCAGGCGACGCTCGCCGAAGAATCCATACAGAAATCCCATGGCTCGGCCCGGCACGGTTCAGGCGTCGACAGCGAAACCATGATTTTTCGCATCGGCATCAACCTTGGCGATGTTATTGTCGAAGGCGATGACATTCACGGTGACGGGGTCAATGTCGCCGCACGGCTTGAAGCCCTTGCCGAACCAGGCGGCATTCTGGTCGCCGGCATTGTCCACGAAATCGTCCGCACCAAAGTCGATTTCGCCTTCTTTGATATCGGCCCGCAGGCGGTCAAGAACATCGCCGAACCGGTGCCCGCCTACGGTGTTGGCCAGCCCTACATAAACAAGCCCGCTGGTAAGCCCGCAATTGCTGCCGCCGTAGCAGCAAACACAGCGCCTGCTGTGCCCGAAAAGCCGTCGATTGCCGTCCTGCCCTTCGCCAATCCCGGAGGCGATCCCGAGCAGCAATATTTCTGCGACGGAATCACCGAAGATCTGATTACCGACTTGTCGAAAATCTCCGGGTTGTTCGTGGTCGGCCGCAATGCCTCGTTTGCCATTCAAGCGCAGATCAACAGCACCCGCGAAGCCGCCGAGCGCTTGGGTGTCCGCCATATTCTGGAAGGCAGCGTGCGCCGCGCCGGCAACAAGGTCCGCGTCAACGCCGAACTCGTCGACGGCCAGACCAGCGGCCAATTGTGGGCCGATCGCTTTGATGGCGAGTTCGACGATATTTTTGCGCTGCAGGACGACATCAACGCCCGCATCGTGGCAGCGCTCAAGCAGCACCTGACTCCCGATGTCGCAGAGCCTGCCTCGCGCCGCTCGACCCCTGATCCGCAAGCCTATGACCTGTGCCTGAAAGGTCGTTCGGAATACTATCTCTACAAGCCCCAGCGTCTGGCCGCCGCCGCCAAATTTTTCGAGCAGGCAATCGCCATCGATCCCGACTATGCCGAGCCTTATGCGTATCTTTCCTACTGCCGAAACACCGCCTATGTCTTCGGTTGGCCCGGGGCCGACGACACGCTGGATGGCGCTTTGGCGTTGGCGCAAAAGGCAATCGACCTGGATCCCGGCTTTGCCGTCGGTTACGCCCGGCGCGGCTGGATCGAAGGGTTTTTAGGCCGGCGCGATGACGCCATCGCCAGCTTCCACAATGCGCTGGAGCTTGAGCCACGAAACGCCGAGGCGATTTACTCGTTTGGCGAAACCATGAACCGCCTGGGCAGTCCGGAGCAGGCGCTGCCGCTGCTCGAAAAAGCCTTCAGCATTGATACTTTCGTCCCGCCGGCATGGGAATTTGCAAGGGGCCACTCTTATATTTTGCTTGGCCGTTACGACGACGCGGTGGCAGCCATCCTGCCAGTGATTGAACGGGTGCCGGGCTTTGTGCCCGGCCGGGTGCAACTGGTGCGCGCCTATCACGAACTGGGTCGTTCACAAGATGCCAGCGCCATGGTGCAGTCGATCCGGAAAATCGCACCAATATACAGTCAGGCTAGCGCCACGCGTATGTTTCCCTACCCTGACGACGACAATCGCCTGCGCCTGCGCACCGCGCTGGCCGATGCCGGCCTGCCGCAATGAATAACACCACCGCGCCGCGCCGGAGCGCAGCCCGTCACTCGAACGGGCCGCTTCAAATCGGGCTAGGCCGCCTCTTTCTTCGCATCCTTGAGAATTTCATCGGCAAGCCGTCCGGTCACTTCCTGCAAATGATCGAATTGCGATGTAAATGTGCCAACCCCCGACGTCGCTGACCGTAACTCGATGATCAGGTCGGTGATTTCGACTTCCGGCATCAGCGCCTCGACGATATCCCATCCGGACCAGTTTTGCCGCGCGTCATAGCCCAACAACTGGCCACGTCGCCCGGACACGATCGCATTGACCCGCGCCGTATATTCGTTTGGCACAACGATCGACACTTTTACAATCGGCTCCAGAATAACCGGCTTGGCATCGGGCAACGCCTCGCGCATTCCCAGACTTCCGGCCAGTTTGAAGGCTTGCTCCGATGAATCGACACTGTGATAGGAACCATCGACAAGTGTGACGCTGACATCCTCGACTGGGAATCCACCCAACGGCCCGCTTGCCAGCGCTTCGCGGACCCCGGCCTCGATCGCCGAGAAATATTGCTTGGGCACAACGCCGCCGGAGATCGTCTGCGCGAATACGAACCCCTCGCCACGCGGCAGCGGTTTGATATCGAGCACCACATCGCCGAACTGGCCGTGACCACCAGACTGTTTCTTGTGTCGGCCACGCTTTGAGACAGCCGCCCGGATCGTCTCGCGGTAAGGAACACTCGCCGCCGCTGTATCAACGGCAAGCGCGTATTTGCCGGCCAGCCGCTCCACCGCGACCCGCAAATGCATTTCCCCTTGCCCGCCAATCAGCGTTTCGCCCGTATCCTGCCGGTGTGTCACCACAAGGGACGGGTCTTCCTCGACCATCCGGGCGAGCGAGGCAGATAGCTTCACTTCATCCTTGCGCTCGCGCGGCATGATCACTTTTTGCAGCACCGGCTGCGGCGGAGCCGGGGCAGCGATTGCCGTCACTTTCGCACCCTTGGCGCCGAGCGTATCGCCGGTCGATGCCGCCTCGACCTTGCCCAGCGCGACGGTCTCGCCAACTTTTGCCACGCCACGTTTTGTCGCCTTCTGGCCCATCAGCGAATAAATGCCCGAAACCTTGCCATTATCGCCGGCGGCGTTTTCAAGCTCAGTGCCTTCTTCGATCGATCCGGACAGAATCCGGGAAACCGACATTTTGCCCCCATGGGTGGTGTGGATGGTCTTCAAAACCTGCGCCACCGGGCCAGCACTATCGTCAATTTTCAATCGCTGCCGCGTCGCCTCTATGTCCGGCGCCTCATGGCGCAACGCTTTCAGCAAACGCAGTATCCCGTTGCCGTTGAGCGCCGAGCCAATACACACGGGAACAATAACGCCCTGCCGCATTTCCTCGATGAGATCAGCGAAAACCGCATCGCGCTCCGGCACGATATCTTCGAGCAGCTGTTCCATTAGCACGTCATCGTGATCGGCAAGGGTCTCCAGCATGGAAAACCGCGCCTCATCACGGCGCGCCGAATCGGCATCAGAAAAATCGATGATCTCGCTGGCCGCATGTTCGCGATATACAAAGGCACGATCCAGCGCCAGATCAATAAAGCCGGTCGCAATCGTGTCGTTCCAGATCGGGATCTGCCGCAGGACAAGCGGGATCGTTGAGGCCGGCTGCAACATTTCCAGGGCATCGCGCACCCCGACCGTCGCCTTGTCGATCTTGTTGAGAAACAGGAACCGCGGAATGCCGCGCTCTTCCAGCCCCCGCAACACCACCTGAAGCGCCGGCACTTTTTTTTCATCCGCTTCCGTGACGACAATCGCAGCATCCACACCGGCAAGCACTGCCTCGGCCTCATGGGTAAATTCCACCGAGCCCGGGCAATCGATAAATGTGTAGGAATCGCCCATGAATGTCGCGTCGGCGGCGTTCAATTCCACGCTCATGGCATGGGCTCGCGCTTCCGGTGCCGCGTCGCCGACCGAAGTGCCGTCTGCAACCAGGCCCGGTTTCACGATGGCGTCTGTTCGCTCTAAAATGGCCTCGAGAAGACTGGTTTTACCGCTGGCAAAGGGGCCGACGATGGCGATACACCGTGACCCCGTGCGCCGTTCCCCGTTGCTGTTTCCTGTGCTGGCCATGAATTCCTCCCTGTTGTCCACAGTTGGTTCGGATCTCAGTAAAACTGGGAACCGCCAACCGGAATGTGCACGTTGGCGCCGCGCCGCCTCGCCATTCCCGCTCAGGAGTAAAGATCCGGGCGTCCCCGTTAAACGGCTGATACGAACCGCAGAATTCGGCGCCTGACGCCTTCTGATTGAACTCCTCAACAGAACTGCAAATTGAAGGTTCTCAGGACCGAAACAAATTTGCAAGCCCTCAAACATGTCGGGGACAGAAGACAACAGGTCGGAACACGATTTGCAGTTGCAGGAACGTTTTACTACCCTCACGGAATCGCCGCGATTGTGGTGATGCCGGGCAATACAGAATTTTGATAATCAGTCCCGGTCCTTGGGGAGGACTAATCATGAGCAATACCGTGCGCCCGATCGGCGCTGATGAAACGGATTACCAAGTTGGCCAGGATAATATCAGACCCTTTGGTCTCGATATTCACAATCCGGTCTTTTTGATTTCTTCGGTTTCGATCGTCGCCTTTGTCATATTCACACTGATGTTCCAGGAAGGGGCCGCTGCGTTTTTCAGTTGGCTTCGCCCGTGGCTGACATCCACATTCGACTGGCTGTTCCTGATCGCCGGTAATATTTTCGTGCTGTTCTGCCTGTTCCTTATCGTCGCGCCCTACGGCAAGATCCGCATCGGTGGCGTCGACGCCAAACCCGATTATTCGTACACGGGCTGGTTCGCCATGCTGTTCGCCGCCGGCATGGGCATTGGCCTGATGTTCTTCGGCGTGTCAGAACCGATCTCTCACTTCAACTCTTCGTTTGCCGAAGGTGCCGGGTCGGCCGACAGCTGGGCACCGCTTGCCGGCGCCGCCGGCGATGCGACAGCCGCCCGCAAACTGGGCATGGCGGCAACGATTTTCCATTGGGGCCTGCACCCCTGGGCGATCTACGCAGTTGTGGCGCTGGCGCTTGCCTTCTTCACCTACAATCGCGGATTACCACTCACCATCCGTTCGGCATTTTATCCGATCCTGGGTGAGCGTGTATGGGGCTGGTGGGGTCATATAATCGATACGCTGGCGGTTTTTGCTACACTGTTCGGCCTGGCCACGTCCCTCGGCTTTGGAGCAGAACAGGCCTCGGCCGGGCTCAATTTCGTCTTCGGCATACCGGTCACCGATGTCTCCAAGGTTGTGCTGATTGTGTTGATCACGATTGTCGCGCTCGGATCGGTGCTGATGGGGCTCGACGGCGGCGTCAAGCGCCTGTCGGAACTCAACATGATATTGGCCCTGGTGCTGCTGTTGTTCGTACTGGCTCTTGGACCAACAATTAGCATCATCTCCGGTTTCTTCTCCAACACGGCGGCGTACGTGAAGAATCTGCCAGCCCTGTCGAATCCGATCGGCCGAACCGATACCAACTTCATGCAAGGCTGGACGGCTTTCTACTGGGCCTGGTGGATTTCCTGGTCGCCGTTTGTCGGCATGTTCATCGCCCGCGTGTCGCGGGGCCGGACGGTTCGCGAGTTTGTCACCTGCGTGCTGATCATCCCTTCGCTGGTCTGCATCTTGTGGATGACGGCGTTTGGCGGCACTGCGATCACCCAGATTGTCGATCAGGGCGCAACGGCCGTTGCCGATGCGGAATTGCCGCTGAAGCTGTTCCGGATGCTGGAAGGCTTGCCGCTGACCCAGATCACTTCCGTTGTCGGCATCGTTCTGGTGATTGTCTTCTTCGTCACCTCGTCGGATTCCGGTTCGCTGGTGATCGATACCATCACCGCCGGCGGCAAGATCGACGCGCCCGTCACCCAGCGCATCTTCTGGTGCACGTTTGAGGGTCTGGTGGCCATCGCCCTGCTGTTGGGCGGCGGTCTTGGATCGCTTCAGGCGATGGCGGTCTCGACCGGCTTTCCGTTTGCCATCGTGCTGCTCGGCATGGTTGTGGCGACCTTTATGGGTCTGAGAAAGGAAAAACAGATGCTGGACGGCAAATGATCGAATGTCGGCGACCGGCATGAGATCGGCGCGGCACCGGTAAGAAATTCCGATGTCACGCGACAAGAAAGATCAAAGGCCCTGCCCGTCGCAGGGCCTTTGTTTTGCCGGCCAGCATCGGGCATCTGCTTGATTTGCACACGATCCGGGCGCATTGTCGACAAAGGCAGGGAACCAGACAAATGCAAGCATTCAGCACACGATCATTGGCCATCGCAGTCGCAATTTTCGCGACGACGCTGGCCGTTGCGCCCGCATCAGCCGGCGGCCAAATCGGCGCTGAATCCTGCGCAAGTTCACGCACCGTATCGCAGATCATCAAACGCTTTGCCTGGGCCGAGCGCCGCACCTGGCACCGGGGCTACGAGATTGTCGCGCTTCACGCCCCGCGCTTCCGCTACAATGTCCTGATCGGACCGACAGCCATTCGCCATACCCATTGCGCCGCGACTGCTGAAATGTCGAACGGCGCGCGCCGCAAAGTCTACTATGTGATCGCCGAGAGCATGGGGTTCGCCTCCATTGGCACCGGCATCGATTTTTGTCTGCCCGCTCTGGATCCCTGGCGGGTTCA
>CAXMRP010000134.1:0-52316 GCA_964196155.1 uncultured Polyangiaceae bacterium | reverse complement strand
GACCGAGTTCACTGGCAACACGTCGATGGTTAGTGAACCACCGCTCATATCGGAGATGCGCTTCGCAAATGACTGGGCATTTCCGAGCCAAATCCCGCCGCCCCAAGCCGCTTGCATTTTCAATGCGGTTGGTTCAGCGCGTGCCACTGCCGGCGCGGCAAGGGCCCCGGCTGCCGCGGTTGCGGAAATGGCGCTTCCCTTCAGAAATCGCCGTCTGTTCAAAGTTCCAGTCATCAAACCCCTCCCAAGGAAGTTGTCGCAATTCAAATGCGTCAATATTTTAACGGGCCAAACTAAGCACCTACTCGCATAAAGAACAAGTACCGCCGGTCAGCGATCCAGGATTGACCGGAATTTCGTGATCGTGCGGTCCGGGCGGTGTTTTTCGCCTCATTTTTGTGTCGGCGCGAACAGGATTGGCCGCCGGGTTCAAAGGTCCAGTGACGACAGGACCCGGTTACGGACTGTTCGCAGATGGGCGCGCATGCAATCAGCCGCCTGATCGGGATCGCGCGCGACAATGGTCTCCAGGATTGCATCGTGTTCGTCGAAGCTTTCATGGTCCGCCGGCGGCAATCTGGTTGAGCGCAGTTGGCCCCAAACCGTGGTTCGCCTGACAATGTTCAGTGTGTCGAACAGGCCGATCAGCAGTTTGTTGCGGGTCGCCGTTGCGATGGCCTGATGAAACTTGTTGTCCCAGGCTTCGTAAACCCGCCATTCCCGCGCCGCCCGGCAGCGCCGGTTGTTGCGCCGGATCTCGATGAAATCCGCCTTTGTCGCATGCAGCGCCGCCAGCCGCGCCATTTGCGGTTCGACCGCCAGGCGGGCCTCCATCACTTCGCTCGGGCTGGTCTGGCTGCTCAGGAACTCGACATCGCTCAAATTGAGAACCGGCTTGGGGCCAATGAAAGTGCCCCGGCCGACATGACGCCAGATCTGTCCTTCGGCCTCCAGCACGGCCAGCGCCTTGCGCAACCGGCTCCGCGACAGCCCCAATTGCCGGGACAGATCGCGCTCGACCGGCAGCCGTCCGTTCAACTCGAAATCCTGATCGGACAGGAATCCGCGCAACGTGACCAACGCTTCCTGATCGCTCAATGCGGTCCGCATCTTTTGAACCAATTCCGATATTGGGCGCAAAAACCTTCTTTCGCAGCGCTATCGATCCACAATAAGCTGCCGAATACAAGGCTTGATTGCGAAATGTTGGGCAGAGGCGCTGATACCAATATAAATATTGGTTGAAATATCGGTTGTTTTTGGCGATGTTCGGGATCGACATCTTCTTTCAACCCGGCAGGCAGCAGGGTCCGATCAGAACGATACGGTTCGATCTGAATAATGATGCGTATGCGGGTGAACAGGACTATCGCGGGAGTAACGGCGCCAAATGCGATTTGTGACATTCCAGCGTAATGGCGAGGCTGGGGGCCAGAGTGACGGGGACACGAGCCCCGGCCAGTGCCCAGATTTGTGCCCGGGATTGTGTATTGACGCGCAGACGATCGTCGATTTGCGCAAGGCGTTCGCACTGGTTGGCACGGGCAGCGCCACGATCGGGTGTGGCCAGACGCCGATATGCCTTCTCGACATCGTGCGGGCAGGCCCCGAGGCAGTGAGCATCTGTAAATCAATTGCCGAGAAGGCGGGCGCAGGCCTGTTGGACGATGCCTGTGTGCCGGCAGATGCCGTATCGCTGAAGGCGCCCATCCCGCGTCCGGCGAAAAATGTGTTCTGTGTCGGCAGCAACTATCGCGCCCATGTCACAGAAGCATCGCGCGCCAATTCGGCGCCGGACAAGACGCCGGCCTATCCGGTGTTTTTTACCAAACCCTATACCTGCGTCATCGGCCCTGGCGATACGATCACCATCGACCCAGCCGTGTCGGAGAAGATCGACTATGAGGTCGAGCTTGCCGTTGTGTTCGGCAAGACCGGCCGCAATATCCCTGCGTCCGATGCACAGGCGCATATATTCGGGTTCACGATTATCAACGATGTGAGCGCGCGGGATCTCCAGCGCCGGCATGGCGGCCAGTTTCTCAAGGGCAAGGGGCAGGACACGTTTTGCCCGATGGGACCACAGATCGTGACCATCGATGAGCTGCCGAATTTTGCCGACCTTCGCCTGCGCACCAGTGTCAATGATCAGGGTCGGCAGGACGGCAATTCCGGCAACATGATCTTTTCCATTCCGGCGCTGATTGAATCCCTGTCGGAGGGGCTGACGCTGGAGCCCGGTGACATCTTGGCGACCGGAACACCGGAAGGCGTTGGCTATGCGATGGAACCGCCGTCTTTCCTGAAGGATGGCGACACGGTAATTTGCGAAATCGATGGAATTGGAAAACTGGAAAATACTGTTGGAATCGTCGGGTCGGCATAATCAGCCGCCGGAAAATTATTCCCGGATAACCGGGATGCATGAAGTAAAACAGAGCGGGAGGATGAAGTGATGAGCGTTACTTATCTGAGAAAAATCGGAAGCGCGGCGGTTTTGGCCGGCGCGATCGGATTTGCGGCCGCACCGGCCCAGTCGCAGGACATGGGCTCGATGCGGGTCGCATTTGGTGATGTCCCCGGCGGCGAGATGGTGAATTTCATGATCGCCGTCGCCCGGGCCGCAGAGCGCGGGGTCAAGGTCGAAACCTCGTTCCTGCAATCTGAAGATCTTGCCGCACAGGCAATTGTCAGCGGCCAGGCCGATATTGGTGTCGGTACCCCGTATGCGCTGATCCAGAAGGTCAACGCACCGATCCGGATGTTCTACCAGCTGTCGATGCTGCGGTTTTATCCGGTCGTGAATGGCGAAAAATTCAAAACCTGGAAAGACCTCGACGGCGCCGATGTTGCTGTTCACGGTCGTGGATCGGGCACCGAGGCCATCATGCAGCTGATGGCGAAAGAGAACGGCGTTTCCTACAATTCCGTCAGCTATGTCCCCGGATCCGGCGTGCGCGCCGGCGCATTGTTGCAGGGGCGGATCAACGCATCGATCGTTGATTACGAACGCAAGCGGCTGTTGCAGCGGGAAGCCCCGGACAAGTTCATTTTCCTGCCCCTGCCCGACATCAAGGCCACCGACGAGGCGCTCTATGCCAACCGGAACTGGCTGGAAAGCGAGAAGGAAGCCGTAGCAATCCTTGTCGAGGAACTGATCAAGACATGGCGGGAAATCAACAAGGACCCGGCCTCCATTGCGACACTCAGGGCGAAATACAATGTACTTCCTGACATCGAGAAGGTGGAAGTCGATGAACTGGTGCCGGCCTTTACGCAGGGCGTCGAGATCGACCTGTTCCCGGACAATGGCGGCAGCGCCGATTCGGTAAAGGAAGATTTTGTCTTCTTCACAACGTCCGGATCGCTGGAAGGCGACGCAGCGGCGCTGAAGGTTGAGGACTACTGGTATCTCGATGCCGTCAACACGGCAGCGGACAAACTTGGCCGGATGTAAGAGCCACAAGAGCCGGTAACCAAGCCAAATTTGCACCCGCGCCATCTTGCAAGACATGGTGCGGGTGCATTTTATAACGCCACAGGAAGTGTGAGCGAACCGCCATGTCGACCGCCACAACATCGCCCGCCGGTACCGTCCCGGCGCCGCAGCCCGAGCCCTTGATTCTCGGACTGACCAGCGGCGCTTTTTATCGGCTGCTGTCGATCATCGGGCTGTTTGCAGTCTGGGAGATTGCCGGACTGATCCCGATCAGCATCGCCTTTCCGACATTCAGCGCCACGATGCAGGCGCTGTTTGAGATGACCATCGATGGCCGGATGTTTCACGCCTACGGACAGACCCTGAAGCCGCTCGGCGTTGGCGTCCTGATCTCGGGCGGATTCGGCATCGCCATCGGTATCGGCATGGGGCTTAACCGCCATTTCCAGTGGATGGGCGAGCCGATATTCGTGGTGCTTCAGGCCTCGCCGGTGGCTGCACTCATTCCACTGATCACCTATGTTTACGGGATCGGCCTGGCGGCAAAAACGGTCGCTGTGGTCATTCTTGCCGCGCCAATTATTGTGCTGAACACCTACAAGGCGGTGCGCAACGCCAGTCCGACTCTGGTGCAGATGTGTCGGTCGTTTCAGGGCAACCGCCTGCAGGAAATCTGGAAAGTGATCATACCCAATGCCGCGCCGGTGATCTTTGCCGGTCTGCGGCTCGGCGTCGCCGCCGGGTTCATCGGCGTCATTCTGGCCGAATTGCTGATCACGCCGACCGGCATTGGCGATCTGATTTCCTACCATCGTTCGGTTGCCGAATATGCCCATATGTACGCGGCGGTGTTCTCCATCATTGTCTTTTCGGCCGTCATGGTCGGAATGCTGGAAAAGGCGGAAACCAAATATTTCCGACCAGAAAAAAGGAAAGGGCAGTGATGGCAGCGGCCACCGCCACGCAAGCGCGCCAAACCCTCGACAGCAATATCGTCGAGGTTCGGGGCATTACGAAATTTTACGGTCAGGATGTCCACGCCCTCGACAATGTCGATCTGGGCTTTCCGGCCGGACAGATGACGACACTGCTTGGCCCGAGCGGCTGCGGCAAGACGACGTTGCTGAAGATTATCGCCGGGCTTTTGGAGCCGACATCGGGCGAGGTGCTGGTTCACGGCAAGACGGTGACCGGGCCGGGGCCGGAACGGGCTTTCGTCTTTCAGGATTTCGCGCTGCTGCCGTGGGCCACTGTCATGCGCAACGTCGCGTTTGGCCTGGAACTCACCGGCCGGCCGAAGGCGGAGCGGCAGGAGGCGGCCCGGCATTATATTTCAGAAGTCGGCCTGTCTGGTTTTGAAGACAAATACCCCCATGAACTGTCCGGCGGCATGCGCCAGCGGGTCGGTCTGGCGCGGGCGCTGGCGGTCAATGCCGATGTGCTGTTGATGGATGAGCCGTTTTCCGCGGTCGATGAACAGACCCGGCGAAAATTTCAGGAAGACCTTCTGCATCTGTTGTCGGTGGAAAAAAAGACCGTGATCTTTGTCACCCATTCGATCGAAGAGGCGGTCTACGTGTCTGACCAGATCATCCTGCTGTCGCCGCGCCCGGGACGGATTCACTCGACGATCCGGCCGGAGATCAGCCGCGAGGCCGGGCCGGACGAGATCCGCCGCGACAAGAATTATCTCGATACGGTCGAGGAAATCTGGAGCCAATTACGTAAGTATCTGGATTGAAAGCGCTGTCATGAACCTATTTGGAATTCGGGTGCCGCCGGTCTTTTCACTGCTGATCTGGATCGCCCTTTGGGAAATCGTCGGCCAGTTGGAACTGGCCTTCATCCTGCCGCCGTTCTCCGCCGTGATCGAACAGCTTTTCGTGCTGGTCCAGCGCGGCGATTTTCACCGGGCGGCGCTGGTGACGCTGCAGGCTTTTGTGATCGGCATGGTCATTTCCATCGTCGGCGGCATTGCCATCGGTTTCTGGATGGGGCGGAGCCGCGTCGCCAATTCCATTTTGGGCATGTGGGTCAATATATTCGCCAGCGCGCCGCTGTCCTCGCTGGTGCCGGTGCTGATGCTGCTGTTTGGCCTTGGTCAAACGACAATCATCGTCACCGTCGTGCTGTTTTCGATCTGGATTATCGCGCTGGATACCTATGCCGGGGTGCGCCATATCTCGCCTTCGCTGTCTGAAATGGGCCGTTCGTTCAGCGCCAGCCGCTGGCAATTGCTGACCAAGGTGCTGTTCTGGGCGGCGCTGCCGGAAATCCTTGCCGGCGTGCGCATGGGCCTTATCCGGGCGGTCAAGGGCATCGTCATCGGCCAGTTGCTGGTCTCGATCGTGGCGCTCGGGCGGTTGTTCCGGACGTTTTCCGACAATTTCCAGTTTGAGGAATTCTGGGCGCTGACTTTGGTGCTGTTCATCTTCGCGCTGGTGTTTTCCTCCGCCATCGGCTGGCTGGAACACAAGGTTGAATACTATGCCGGCTCGCGCATCTGATCGGCGACGGCCGGGGCTGCCGCAATGAGCGCCGACTCCGTGGGCGACCGATACGCCCTTGCCGATATCCAGCGCTTTGTCGCCTCGGCATTCACCGCCCTTGGCGTGCCAGACGATGACGCGGCGCGCGTTGCCGGCCTGATGGTCAAGGCGGACCTGCAGGGCCACGATACCCACGGGGTGTTCCGGCTGCGGCAATATATCAACCGGCTGCGCGATGGCGGCACCAATCCGGCGGCCAAGCTCAGCGTTCCGGTCGAGCGGGATTCAACCGCCGTCGTCGATGGCGGCAATGGCCTTGGTCATCTGGCCATGGCGAAGGCGACCGATCTGGCCATCGCCAAGGCGAACGCCCACGGCATCGGCTGGGTTGGCGTGCGCAACGGCAATCATGCCGGTCCGGCCTCGCTGTATGTCTCGACTGTCGCCGAGAACGACATGATAGGGCTTTATGGCGCGGTCGGCAGCGCCAATCACGTCCCGCCCTTTGGCGGCGCCGAACTGCTTCTGGGCACCAATCCAATCGCGATTTCCGTCCCGGCCGGGCAATCGCCGCCGTTCGTTCTGGATATGGCCACCACCATCGCGGCAGCGGGCAAGATCAAGACACTGGCGCAACGGGGCGAGCCGATGCCGGTGGGCTGGATGGTTGGCCGCGATGGCCAACCGTTGACCGATCCGACCCGGCAGGATGAGGGATTTCTGCTGCCGATTGGCGGCGCCAAGGGCTATGGGTTGGCGATGGCGATCGGGCTGTTGGCCGGCACGCTCAACTGTGCGGCGTTCGGCAAGGACGTTGTGGAATTCAGCAAGGATACCGCAAGTCCGACCAATACCGGCCAGTTTATTGCCGCCATTTCCGTTGCCGCTTTCGGCGATGTGGCCGTGTTCAAGGACACCGTTGACCGGGTGTTTGCCGAGATGCGATCAGCCCCGACATTGCCTGGCCATGCGGCGGTGCGCATTCCGGGCGACCGGCGGCCGGACATCGTCATTGACCGCACCAGCAACGGCATTCCCCTGCACCGCAATCTTGTTACTGCCCTGTCGCAAATCGCCTTGGAACTCGATATTCCGGCGCTTGGCCAACCCTAAATACGGCTGAACTGACCAATCGTCCGGCCATTCCTTTCCAATTCGAACAGAGAAACACCCCATGAGCCACGTCATTTCGCCGCCAGTCCAAGTTTCCCTGCCCGTGCGTGGCAGCGCCGATACCTTTCCGGTCCATCGGATATATTGTGTCGGCCGCAACTATGCGTCCCACGCGGTGGAGATGGGCCACGATCCGGACAAGGAGCCGCCGTTTTTCTTCCAGAAGAACCCGGACAATCTGCTGACTGGTGGCGCCGACTTTCCCTATCCGGGCATGACGCAGGACGTACACCACGAGATCGAACTGATGGTGGCGCTGGAATCCGGCGGAGAAAATATCGCCGTTGAAAATGCGCTGGATTGCGTGTTCGGTTACGGCGTGTCGTTCGACATGACCCGCCGAGATCTTCAGGGACAGATGAAGAAACTCGGGCGGCCCTGGGAAATCGGCAAGGCGTTTGAGCACTCCGCGCCGTGCTCCGACATTGTGCCCGCCACCCAGACCGGTCATCCCGATCACGGCGCGATCTGGATGTCGGTCAATGGCGAGACCCGGCAGGAGGGCGACCTCAACCAGATGATCTGGAAGGTGCCGGAAATGATCGCCACTTTGTCCGAACTGTTCGCATTGCAGGCCGGCGACATTATCCTGACTGGCACGCCATCAGGGGTCGGCCCGGTACGGCGCGGCGACAAATTACACGGCCATATCGAGGGGATTGGCGAGATCGACGTGTCGGTGGTCTGATCCGGCCAGCGACAACCCGATATCGCGCAGTTTATTCGGCGGCGATGGCGCTGTCGCCTGTGGGCCGGTGCGCATCAGTCAAATAAGCAAGCGCGGCCTGTGCGCCGCCTTTCTGGAACGGGATGCCGGCGAGATCGAGACCCATTTCGATGCCCGACAGGGTGCCGGCCAGCATCAGGTCGTTGAAGTCGCCGAGATGGCCGATGCGAAACACGGTGCCGGCCAGCCGCGACAGGCCATTGCCCAGCGACATATCGAAGTTATCAAGCACGATCTTGCGGAACCGGTCGGCGTCATGGCCTTCGGGCAAGCGAACTGCTGTCAGCGAACTGGAATAGTGTTCAGGGACGGCGCACAGCACTTCCAGCCCCCATGCGCGTACTGCCTGCCGGGCGGCCGCCGCATGGCGGTCGTGGCGGGCGAAGACATTTGCGAGCCCCTCCTCGTTCAACATGTCGATGGCCTCGGCCAAGCCGAACAACAGGTTCGTCGCCGGCGTATAGGGAAAGAAGCCGCTGGCATTGGGGCCGGTCATCTCCTGCCATGACCAATAGGATTTGGAGAATTTCGAACCCCTTGCCGCCGCCAGCGCCTTGTCGCTGACCGCGTTGAACGCCAGCCCTGGCGGCAGCATCAGTCCCTTTTGCGAACCGGCGATGGTAACATCGACACCCCATTCGTCATGCCGGTAGTCGATGGATGCCAACGAGGAGATTGTATCGACAAACAGCAACGCCGGATGCGTGCAGTCGTTCAAGGCCTGGCGGATTTCGGCAACCGGCGACACGGCACCGGTGGAAGTTTCATTGTGGACGACGCAGACTGCCTTGATGGCGTGGTCCGTATCCCGGGAAAGGCGCTCACCTATCGCCACTGGATCGGCGCCGCTGCGCCAGTCGCCATCAATCGTCTCCGGCACAAGGCCGAGATTGTCGGCAAGGCGTCGCCACATCAGGGCAAAGTGCCCGGTTTCGGGCATCAAAACCCGATCGCCCGGCGACAGCGTATTGACCAGCGCCGCTTCCCACGCGCCAGTTCCCGATGCAGGAAATATGAACACCGGTCCGGCGCAACCGAATACCGGTTTGAGGACCGCCAGAACATTGCTCGCCATTGCACCAAATGCGGCGCCGCGATGATCGATTGTCGGCCGATCCATGGCGCGGAGGATGCGATCCGGCACATTTGTCGGACCGGGTATTTGCAAGGCGTGGCGTCCGGCGGTCCGCATGGTCGGGATTATTCCTGTGTTGGCCGAAATCGCAGAAATTCCGGTGCTTTCACGATGGGTTGACGGTGGGTACGATGGATTCATAATCCATTTTCAAGGGTGCGTCACGGCATCGATCCTGCAATATATCGAACGGAAGAAACCGGCATCCCATGGGCGATCGATCTGAAGGGCCAAAGTGGACGCGGCAGCTGCGCGATGCGGTCGCCGGCGATGTCCTGAGCGACGCTTTTTCGCTCGGTCGATACGCCACCGACGCCTCGGCCTACCAGATGATGCCGCAGGCGGTGGTGGTGCCGGCAAATGTTGCCGATGTCGCCACCGTGCTCGATGTCGCGGGCGAAAACGACATAGCGGTGACGGCGCGCGGCGGCGGTACATCGCAATGCGGGCAGGCAATCAATACCGGCATCGTCGTCGACACATCGCGGCACCTCAACCGGCTGATTTCGGTTGATGCGGAAGCCCGGCGCTGTGTCGTGGAACCTGGTTTGGTGCTGGACGAACTCAACCGGCTTCTGGAGCCGACCGGCCTGTGGTTCCCGGTCGATATTTCCACCGGTTCGCGCGCCACGATCGGCGGCATGGCCGGTAATAATTCCTGCGGCAGCCGGTCGCTGCGTTACGGCACGATGCGTGACAATGTCGACGCGATCACCGGCCTGCTCGCTGACGGCTCAGTGCTGCGGTTTGAACAAGGCGCTATCACAGATGCCGGTTGCGACAGTGACAACGCCGCCGGTTCGACCTTGCTGAGCGATCTCCACTCGATTGGCGAGCGTGTCGCCGATGAAGTGGCGGCCCGCTTTCCCAAGCTTCAGCGGCGGGTTGGCGGCTATAATCTTGATGCCCTGTCGCCGAACACAGCCCGCCGCAATCCGGCAGACATTCTGATCGGCTCGGAAGGCACGCTGGCCTTTTCCACGCAGATTGAACTGAAGCTTGCACCGCGCATGGTCCGGCGGGCGGTCGGTATCTGCCACTTCGGGTCGTTTCACGCGGCGATGGATGCGGCCCGGCATCTGGTCGAACTGGCGCCGGTTTCGCTGGAACTGATGGACCGGACGATGATCGCGCTGGGCCGCGATATTCCGATTTACCGGGACACACTCGATGCGCTTGTCCGTGGTGATCCGGACGCGGTGCTAATCACCGAATTCGCCGAAGACGGCCGGGAAAATGCCCGCCGCCTCGACCAGCTTGCCGGCGTGATGGCCGATCTCGGGTTTGGCTGGGACAAGGCGTCGGCAAAATGGGGCGGCGTGGTGCCGGTGCCGGACCCGGTTCAGCAGGTGGCGCTGACCGAAGTGCGCAAGGCCGGGCTCAATATCATGATGTCGATGAAACAGGCCGGAAAGCCGGTCTCGTTCGTCGAGGATTGCGCCGTGCCGCTGGAGCACCTTGCCGACTATACCGCGCGCCTGACGCGGATATTCGCCAAACACGGCACCACCGGCACCTGGTACGCCCATGCCGCGGTCGGATGCCTGCATGTGCGGCCGATCCTCAACCTGAAGCAGGACAAGGACGTGGCGGCGATGCGCGCCATTGCCGAAGAGGCCTTTGCGCTGGTGCGCGATTTCAAGGGCTCCCACTCGGGCGAACATGGCGACGGGATTGTCCGGTCGGAATTTCACACCTTCATGTACGGCCGGCCGATCGTCACCGCATTCGAACAGATAAAGGACCGGTTCGATCCGCAAGGCGTGATGAACCCCGGCAAGATCGTCCGGCCGCCGAAGATGGATGACCGGCAGTTGATGCGGTTCGGGCCGCACTATCGCGACGAGGCACGCGCCACCGCGCTGGACTGGTCGGCCTGGCCGGGGGCGGTTAGCGGTTTTCAGGCTGCAACCGAGATGTGCAACAATAATGGCGCCTGCCGGAAACAATTTGGCGGGGTGATGTGCCCGTCATTCCGGGTGACCGGGGATGAACGCCATGTGACCCGTGGCCGGGCCAACGCGCTGCGGCTTGCCTTGTCCGGCCAGTTGGGCGCTGAAGCGCTGGCATCTGACGCCATGGCGGAGGCGATGAGCCTGTGTGTGTCGTGCAAGGCCTGCCGGCGGGAATGCCCGACCGGGGTCGACATGGCCCGGATGAAAATCGAGGCCCAGGCGGCACGGGTGGAAAAACATGGCCTGAGCCTGCGTGACCGGCTGTTCAGCGACCTGCCGCGTTATGCACCCCTTGCATCGCGGGTACGCTGGCTGATGGCGGCGCGGGAGCGGCTTCCGGGTGCGGCATATCTGACTGGGACACTGTTCGGCCTCACGGCAAAGCGTCCGCTGCCGGCATGGTCCGCCGATCCGTTTGGCGCCACCGCCGATCCGGTTGGTGAAGGCGATGGACGGCCTGTCGTCCTGTTCGCCGATACGTTCAACCGATGGTTTGAACCGCAGATCGTGCGCGATGGCATTGCGGTTCTGGTGGCGGCCGGATACCGGGTTCATTTTCCGCAAGCCGATGACCCTTCGCCCCGGCCGCTGTGTTGCGGCCGGACATATTTGTCGGTTGGCCGTGTCGATCGGGCGCGGGAAGAAATGCAGCGGACGATAGCGGCGCTGGCGCCATTCGCCGCCAAGGGCATCCCGATCCTCGGGCTGGAACCCAGCTGCCTGATGACCTTTCGCGATGAACTTGCCGCGGTGTTGCCGGGCGAACGCTCGACGCTTGTCGCCAGACAGACTTTCCTGCTGGACGAATTCCTGGCGCGGGAACCCGAAGGCCGCCTTGGGGCGATTACCCGATCGACAATGCGAGGAGAAATTCACCTTCACGGCCACTGCCACCAGAAATCGTTCGGCATCGATGGTGCAACAGTGGCGATTTTGGACAAAGTGCCGGGCCTGTCGGTTCGGCCAATTCAGTCGGGATGTTGCGGGATGGCCGGCTCTTTCGGCTATCAGGCGGAAACTTATGAGGCTTCCATGCATATGGCGGAACTTGACCTGCTGCCGGCGGTTCGCTCCGCGCCATCGTCCAGCATCATTGCCGCCGCCGGCACGTCCTGCCGGCATCAGATCGCGCACGGGGCGGGACGCGAGGCGGTCCATCCGGTGCAGGTTCTTGCGCAAGCCATCCGGGAAAACGACGCGCGCACGTAACACGCTTGCCGGGAAGTATCGTTTGTGGCCAACAGATATCTGGCGCCGTTGTAGACAGGCATGACAATGGCAACGTCAAGGGTGATGATCTGTGACCGGGACATGCGCAGATCGTGCCACAAAGCGGCGATTCCAAAGTATCAGAAATCATGTTGCCGGTTGCCCAGCGGCAACGAGATTGGCCATCAGCCGGAATGCGCCCGGCACGAGGTGGTCCATCTGGTGGTGCAAGATCAGGCTGGTGTGGGTGTGGGTGCCCTTGCCGATGCTGGCGGTCAGCAGACCGCCCTCCAGCAGGGCTTCATCAGCGTCGGCCATCGACAGAAGCGGCTGGTAGACCGGATCCCACTGGCTGGCGAAATAGAGCCCGCGCTCCTTGTGCCAGCCGTCCCAGTCGGCCGGAGTGATCTGGTTGGGCCAGTTCAACAGTCGATGTCGAGGATCAAGGTGGGTGATCTGGGCCGCCTCGTCGGTAACCCGGAAGCGCAGCGATGGCTGGCCGATCTTGAGGAACGCCGGCGGTGTCTTATCGGGCTCCCAACCATCCCACGGCCGATGATAGAGTGTGACCAGATTGCCGCCGGAACGGACCCAGTCGTGCAGATCGGCGCAACGGGCCTTGAGGTCATCGCGCTCGCCGAAAGCGAATATTCCGATCACTATCGTATCGAAGTCAGCAAGGTTGGCGGCTGCGAAAGCGGCCTCGTCCAGCCCGTCGACGGCCAGTCCGATGCTGGTCAAGGCGCCGGCAACCTTGTCGTGTCCGCCGCCGACATAGGCCAGTTTGAGATCGGGCGGGAACGCCGCATGAAGCGTTCGCACCCGGACGATTGCCGGTGTGCAGCGCATGACCGGCCCGGTGTGCGCATAGTCCGCCGCCATCAATTTTTGCGCAGGGGCACCGTCCAGCGTGATAGCGAACTCGGCAAGACCGTCCGCCGGGGCACCAGTTTGACCGGGAGGCGGTGTGAGCATCACCGATATGGCATCGGCCCGCTCCGCGATCCGCGCCTGCCAGCCGGGTTCGGTTTCAAGGCCGACCCGGGCGCGGTGGTCCGGGCCGCCATAATTGGCCGTCCCGTGCACGCCAAGCGCGATCTGGAATTGCGGGCTGGTATCAGCCCCGGCTTTGGCGCGATTGATGATGATCGCATCCGGGTCGGCGCGCACGGTGACCGTCGGCACGATGGTCAAGCGCGGGGTCAACGGCACATCGATCCGGGCGGTTGCGCCGTGGCTTGTAAATTCGACGGTGGCGAAAACCGCTTCCTGACAGACCAGCGGGTCATAGTGGACCGGATACGGATCGCTCGGCCGCGCATCATCGGCGACAAGCAGTGCCTGCCCATCGTCGGTGTTCTCGACCTGCCATGACGCCGGGGCATTGAGCCCCACCGCGAACCGTCCGCTTTCGCCCGCAGGATTATCGTGTGCTGGCCGATCGATGTGCGTCCGAAAAACCACCCGGCTGCCAGGCGTCGCCACCGCCGGCACCGGTTCGATGGCAAAATCCAGACCGCTTGCGACAAACAGCAGGCGGGACAGTTCCTGCTCTTTTCGGATCAACCGGTGGCCAAAGCGATCATCGTCGCCGGGCGTCATCAGCGCTTGGGCATTTCTCAGCGCCGTCAAAGCCGCTGCCGCGTTCGCTGCGATCTTGTTGGCGTCCGGCCAGGCGCCAAGCAAGTGGTCGATCTGCTGGTTGCAGTCCGCCAGCGCCGCGGCCAGTTCAACACCAGATGTCTGCGCCGCCAGATCGGCGAGGGTACGTGGCAGGCCGTCATGAATGTTCGCCTCGTTGCCGGTCGATCCTGCGGCCACCGAGGCCAGGTGAAGCGGCCACGGGCACGGTCCGGCATCGATCCACGCCCCCATGCCTTGTGTCTTGTGAAAGGCCCGTGACCATTCGCCGATCTGGGCATAAGTGGCGCCAAGCACCGGATCGGTATCACCGCTTTCCACGATCGTCGTGGCATTGGGCGGCGGTTCGGTATCGTCTTAGGAGCGCCCGCCGCCGGACCAGGCCGGCAGGTAGACCTTGTGCACCTGCCAGGGGGTCAGGCCATCGGCAATCTGATCGGGGAAAGCCGCCGGATCGGCAGCCAACCGCACCGCCTCGATGGCAGCCTGCGTCATGGCGCGGTGGTGGCCGTGCTGACCGGGGACATCGAGGAAAGTCGGGCAGATGATATCAGGCCGGTCCTGGCGGATGATCGCCACCAGCCTCTCCAGCGTTCTTTCCTTTCCCCAGTGTGCGAAGGTCTCATCACCATTTTTTGAAAAGCCGAAATCGAACAGCGTGTCATCCGGTGCTGTCGACAGCCAGTATAGCGACAGGTTGGCCTGGGCGGCGGCGGCCTCCATTTCACGAGTTCGGATCGCCCCCAGATCAGCGCCGCTTTCGGTGCCGAGATTGTTCTGCCCGCCCTCGCCGCGATTGGCGCAGGCAAAGGAAATCCGCACGCCATCGCGCAAGGACAGGGCCGTCAGCATGGCGCTCGTTTCATCGTCGGGATGGGCACCGGTGTTCATGAAGGTGACGAGCGAACGCAGCGGCGCCAGTGCCCGCCACAGGATGACAAGCCGCGGCCGTTGCCGCTGATATGCGATCCGGTCGGCGTCCCGCTGCCTTGCGGTGGCGTCAAGTCGTCTGGATATTGCCTGTTTTTTTGGCACTTGTGACCCTCCCCGCGCTCGAAATCCGAATTACGCTGCCTGTCTACCCGTCAAAATACATCACTATCAAATTTCCGATGATCAATGGCGGACGCAATGGGAGAGATGAGGGAAGTCATGATATCGATTGTAAAACGAAACCTTGCCGGAACGGCATTCGGGCTGGCGCTCGCAATGAGCAGCGTATCCGCAAAAGCCGTCGAAATTGAATATTGGCAGTATTTCTTCGAGGCCCGCATCAAGGCGATGACCACCTTGATCGAGAATTTCGAAAAGGCCAACCCGGATATCACGGTCAAGATGACCCATTTTCCCTATGCGGATTATCGCACCAAGGTCGCAGCCGCGATTCCTGCTGGCCAGGGCCCCGATGTGGTGCAGCTGTTCTATGGCTGGCTGAACGATTATATCAACGCCGAATTGATCCAGCCGCTGCCGACCGACGTGTTTCCGGCAGCCGAGATCGAAAAGAAATTCTTCCCGATGGTGTCGGCGATGAAGCGGGGCGATGCCTATTATGCGCTGCCAACGGCGGTGCGCAGCCTGGCGCTGTTCTACAATACCAGCCTGTTCGATGAAGCCGGGATTTCCGGCCCGCCGGCGACACTCAGCGAACTGGTTAAAACGGCCAAGAAGCTGACGAAAAAGGACGGCGCCGGTAATATCACCCAGGTCGGCATCACCATGGGCATGACCGCGCAGGATCACCATTGGTTTCGCGAGGTGCTGGTGCGCCAGTTTGGCGGCGACCCATATTTGGATGACTACAAGACGGTGAACTACAACACCGAAGCCGGTCGTGCGGCGCTCGACTTTTATACCGGCCTGATTTCCGAACACGGGGTCAGCCAGATCGGCTTCATGGACGAGCCCCAGGCGGCGTTCAAGGCTGGCCGCGCCGGCATGCATATCGACGGGTCATTCCGTATCGGTGCGCTGGACCGGACCCGCGGCCTGAAATGGGCGGTGGCGGAACTGCCGGCCTCCGATGAAGGGGTGAAGTCGAATTACTCCAGCTACTGGGTCAATGCCGTCACGACCAAGGCTAAAGGTGAAAAGCACGACGCGGCGGTCAAATTCATCAAATATGTTACCTCGCCGGAGGCCATGCAGATCTGGCTCGATACGGTCGGCGAACTGCCGGCGGATCCGGCTGCGGCACTGACCGACGCCAACAAGATGCACGACAAATATGGCGCCTTCATCCGTGGCCTTGGCTACGCCAACACGACCATATTCGCCAACGAATCCGGTCAACGGCAGGTGCTGATCGATACGGTGAACAGGATCGTCCTGGAAGATGCCACAACGGCCGATGCGCTCGCCGAAGCGGCGGAAACCGAGCAGAAAATCCTCGACGAATATTACAAGTGATCGCCAACTGATCACCACGTAACCGATTGCGTATCCTGTGCCGGCTTAGACCGCCGGCACCGGCAAAATTCAGGCAAACAAGACCCAAGGCGGCCATCCATGCACGGCTGGTACAACGGGCTGACAATCAGCGGGAAACGCGTCCTGTGGGTATGGGGCTTCCTGTTTCTGCCGGTCATTTTTTATTCCGCCATCCGTTTTTATCCGACTTTCAACGCCTTTTACCTGTCGTTTCAGGACTGGAACCTGCTTGGCTCTCGCCAGTGGGTCGGCATCGACAATTACGCCAAGCTGTTTGCCGATCCGATCTTCTGGAAGGTGTTCGCCAACACCTTCATCTACCTGTTCATCGGTACGCCGGTCAGCCTCCTGCTGTCCTTTGTCATTGCCTATTATCTCGATCAGGTCCGCTTTCTGCACGGGCTGATCCGGGCGCTTTATTTCTTGCCGTTCCTGACCACTGCCGTGGCCATGGCCTGGGTGTGGCGATGGTTCTACCAGCCGGTGCCGGTCGGCGTGTTCAACAATGTCATGGCCTCGTTCGGCATGGTGCAGCAGCCATTTCTGGCCTCCACTACCCGGGCGCTACCGGCGGTTCTGGCCCCGGCAATCTGGGCCGGGCTGGGCTTTCAGATCATCATTTTCATGGCCGGATTGCGGGCCATACCGACGTCTTACTATGAGGCGGCGCGCATCGACGGGGTATCGACCTGGACGATCCTTTGGGAAATCACCTTGCCGCTGTTGAAGCCGACGCTGGTATTTTTGGTCGTGTTTTCCTCGATCGGGTTTTTGCGGATTTTCGATCACGTCTTCAACATGACGACGAACGATCCTGGCGGGCCGCTCAATTCCACCAAGCCGCTGGTGCTGTTGATCTATGATACCGCATTCAATGCCTTCGACATGGGCTATGCGGCAGCGCAAACGGTGATCCTGTTCACGGTGCTTCTGGTCGTATCGCTGATCCAGCTGCGCATCATGAGGGACCGGTGATGGCGGCCACCGACACAAATGCGCCGATTGCGGCGGCAGGATCCGCTGTGGACCGGTATTACAAACCGTCGATCGATCCGGGCAAGGTGATCCGCTGGACGCTGCTGTTTCTTGGCGGGATCGTGATGATCATGCCGCTCGCCTTCATGATTTCGACATCGCTGAAATTTCCCCACGAGGTCTATGACCTGCGGCTCATTTCCAATGAGCCGACGTTGGAAAACTACGCATATGTTCTGGGCGACGGGCGGTTTTTCAAATGGTTCTGGAACTCGCTGTTCGTGGCGACAACGGTGACGGTGTCGAACGTCTTTTTTGACGCACTCGTCGGCTACACCTTGTGCAAATTCCGCTTTCGCGGCCGCTATTTCGTCTTCATCGCGATCCTGTCGACGCTGATGATCCCGACCGAAATGCTGGTGATCCCGTGGTACCTGATGTCGAAGACATTCGGCTGGCTGGACTCGTATTGGGGCATCATGTTTCCGGGCATGATGACGGCGTTCGGGACGTTTTTGATGAAGCAGTTTTTTGAATCGGTGCCGGATGATTTTCTCGATGCGGCACGGGTCGACGGGCTCAACGAATTCGAGATCTGGTGGAAAATCGCCATGCCGCTGGTTACCCCGGCCCTGTCGGCGCTGGCGATCTTCGTGTTTCTCGGCAACTGGACGGCGTTCATCTGGCCGCTGATCGTCACCACCAGCTATGAACTTTACACGCTGCCGGTCGGACTCACGACGTTCTCGGTGGAACAGCAGGTCGAATGGGAACTGATCATGACCGGCGCCAGTCTGGCAACGATCCCGACACTGATCGTGTTCCTGGTGTTCCAGCGCTACATCATCCGCGGCGTTGTGCTGGCCGGGTTGAAGGGTTAGCGCCGTGGTCACCGAACACCCTGATGGAGGCAGCCCGGCGGGTTCCGATGACCCGTTCCCGGCGCCGGTGTATTCGGCGACAGTGCTGGCGCCGCTGTTTGACAATGCCAAGCGGCATTTTGCCGATGCGCACCGCGCCATCGACCGGGCGCATCTGGTGATGCTGGTTGAGACCGGTATTCTGGACAGAAGCGACAGCGCGGCGATCGCCGGGGCGCTGGCGGCAATCGAAAACGGTGTTGATCTGGAATCCGTCGCTTATACTGGTGAATTTGAGGATTTCTTTTTCCTGATCGAGGCGGAATTAAAGAACCGCCTTGGCCCCGATCTGGCCGGCCGGCTACATACGGCACGCAGCCGCAACGATATGGATCACACGATTTTCCGCATGAAACTAAAGGGGCTGATCGATACCCTCGCCGGCAAGGCATTGGCGCTCACTGGCGCGCTGATCGACAAGGCGGAGGCGGAAAAAGCGACAATCATTGTCGCCTATACCCACGGCCAACCGGCACAGCCGACGACCTTCGGTCACTATCTTTCGGCGGCCATCGAGGTGCTGTTGCGCGACATTACCCGGCTTTTGGAGGCCCGCGCCGTGGTCGATTTTTGCCCGATGGGTGCGGCGGCGATCACCACCAGCGGTTTTGCCATCGACCGGAACCGGATGGCCGAGCTTCTGGGTTTTGCCGCGCCGCTACAAAATTCCTATGGCTGTATCGCCACGGTCGATTATGTGACGGCGACTTATTCAGCGCTGAAACTGATCTTTCTGCATCTGGGCCGGCTGATCCAGGATTTGCAATTCTGGACGGCGTTTGAGGTCGGCCAACTGCATGTGCCGGACGGCTATGTGCAGATTTCCTCGATCATGCCGCAAAAACGCAATCCGGTGCCGGTGGAGCATTTGCGGTATCTGGCGTCGGTCACCATTGGCCGCGCCGACATGGTGGTCGGCACCATGCACAATACGCCGTTCACCGACATGAACGACTCAGAAGGCGCAATGCAGATTGCCGGCTACACCGCGTTTGAGAGCGGCGGGCGGGTGCTCGATCTTCTGGCCGGGCTGATCGCCGCTGTTTCGGTGAACGCAGAACGGGTGCGGGCCAATATCGATGCCAGCTGCATCACGGTGACGGAACTGGCCGACACGCTGGTGCGCGAAGACGGCCTGTCGTTTCGTCAGGCGCACGAGATCGCGGCGGCGACGTCAACCGCCGTCGTGGCGGCCAAATCATCCCTGTCTAAGGCAGGATACGGACCGTTTTGCGATGCTTTCCAGGCGGCAACCGGCCGGGCCTCGTCGCTGGATGAAGTGGCCTTTCAGACCGCTGTATCGCCAGAGCATTTTATCGCCGTGCGCGACCGGTTCGGCGGGCCGGCACCGGCCGCGCTTGATGCCGCGCTGGCCGGCTATCGCGGCGAAGCGGACCGGTTTCAGGCGCAATTGAATGCCGCCAGCGCCCATGAAAAGGCTGCAACCCGGCGATGCCACGAAGAATTCTCCAAATTGCGCGAACAGGCTGACTGACCCATGTCCGATGTCCAATTGAACCGGGTATCAAAATCCTACGGCAAGACCGAAGTGGTCCACGGCATCGATCTTGACATCGGTGACGGCGAATTTGTCGTGCTTGTCGGCCCGTCGGGCTGCGGCAAGTCGACGACGCTGCGAATGATCGCCGGGCTTGAGGAGATCACCGAGGGGACAATTTCGATTGGCGGCACCGTGGTCAACCGGATGGAGCCGCGCGACCGCAACATCGCCATGGTGTTCCAGAACTACGCCATCTATCCGCACATGTCGGTCTACAAGAATATTGCCTTCGGCTTGCGCAAATCAAAGCTGCCAGCGGCGGACAAGGACCGCAAAATACGCGACGCTGCCGGTATTCTCGACTTGAGCGACTTGTTGGAGCGGCGGCCCTCGGCGCTGTCGGGCGGCCAGCGCCAGCGGGTGGCCATCGGCCGGGCGATGGTGCGCGACCCTTCGGTGTTCTTGTTCGATGAACCGGTGTCCAATCTCGATGCCCAGTTGCGGGCGCAGATGCGGCTGGAGATCAAGAAGCTGCATCAGACGATGGGCACGACCATCATCTTTGTCACCCACGACCAGATCGAGGCAATGACGCTGGCCGACCGGATCGTCATCATGAAGGACGGCGACATCCATCAGATCGGCACCCCGACTGAAGTCTATCAGGCCCCCGCCAACATGTTCGTTGCCCGCTTCATCGGCTCGCCATCGATGAACATGCTTGGCGCCAGAGCCGTTGCCGCCGACGATGGTATCGGTCTTCGTGTCGACGGGTTGGGGGCGATTGCGGCGCCGGCCGGCCTGCACGGCAAACTGTCGGACGGGCAAGCGCTTGCCGTCGGTATCCGGCCGGACGATCTCATTGTGAGCGATGCGCCGGCGGATATGGATATGATTTCGCTGTCCGGTGCGGTGGAGGTCATTGAGCCGCTCGGCCCCGATACGCTGGTCTATGCCCGGGTCGATGGGCATGATGTGATCGCCAAGGCGCCCGGCCGCAATCCTCCCGTCGTTGGCGCGACGGTCGCCATGCAGATGCGCCAGGCCGATATTCATGTGTTCGATGCGGCCAGCGAGACCGCGCTGGTCTGATCGCTGATCGTTCCCGCCGCTAAACCCGGGGCCATTTTCGGCGTTGGTCCGCGGGCCAGTATTCGCCCAATGCCCTTGCCTATTGTTTTCGTGGTCTGATTGTCCCGCAATGCGCCACAAAACCTTGACCGGTGTCAATTGCCGGGCGCCGGATCGGTGCGCACAATGGCGCACTCCCGTCCCGGTTCGGTTGACCGTTTCGGCAGAACAGGATCGACACAGCCAATGAGCACGAACAATCCGACCGGGCTTGATGCCTACAAACCCGCCGACATAGCCGCGCAGGTAGAAGCGGCCGGTGTTGCGAAGGCGCGACTTCCGCTTGTTCAAATTATTACACTATCTGTCCTTGCCGGCGCGTTCATCGCGCTGGGAGCCGCCGCCTACACCATGGTTATGACCGGCGCGGATGCCACATTTGGCCCGGCCCGTTTTCTGGGCGGCATCGTATTTTCACTTGGATTGATCCTGGTGGTTGTCGGCGGGGCTGAACTGTTCACCGGCAACGCGCTGATGGTGATGGCTGTTGTAGACAGGCTAATCACGCCATCGGAATTGCTGCGCAACTGGGTGATCGTTTATTTCGGTAATTTTGCCGGCGCTGTCGCCATCGTCGTGGCGGTCTATCTGGCCGGTCTTCTGGATGGCCCGTTTGGAGTGACTGCGGCCGCCATTGCCAGCGCAAAGGCCGAGCTAGGCTGGTTGCAAGCGTTTTTCCGGGGCGTATTGTGCAACACGCTGGTGTGCCTTGCGGTCTGGCTGACGCTGGCTGCACGAACCGTGAGTGGCAAAATTCTTGCCCTTGTCTGGCCGATTGCCAGTTTTGTCCTGCTCGGACTGGAACACTCCGTCGCCAATATGTACCTGATCCCGCAAGGCATGATGGCCGGGGCCGGGGTCAGTGCGGGCGCATTGGTTTATAATCTGTTGTTTGTGACCCTGGGCAATATTGTCGGTGGGGCCGGCGGTGTCGCCTTGGCCTATCGCCTGGCATACCGGCCATCCAGTACTGGCTGAAGGAAGTCAGGCCTTACAGGACCGGATTAACGGGCGTTTGCTGTACGTTTTGCCCGATCAGCCATAGCCAGTTCGGACACATCGACTGATTTACTAAATCGGATTCCAACGTCGTTTTGGTGGCGCCAGCGGATACGGCCACGGACGCGGATGTTCATGCCCGGTACCGACAGGTCGACATGTTTTGGCAAATCCGCCAGATCGAAAGCGGTTATCCGCGCCCCTTTGGGCGATATGTCCTTCAATATACCGGACCGGAAACCAGTGGGATTTTCCGGGTTCAGTTCAATATATTCGAAGGAGCGATACCGCCTTTGGCGTTTGCCGTTCGCAGTTTTCAACAGGTTCCAGATCATACGTGTGTCCGGTCAGGCTCCGATTATTCCTGCCGCCAATTATCACACCTGGCGGCGGCTGTGGCCGAATCCTTTGGGCACCGTGAATATTCGATTTTTGTTTGTGACAATATTTCCGGTTTGCACCGACAGACTGTTTACCATTTTCGCTCCGGCCAACCTGTGTGGGCGCTCAGGCGATCAGAACGTCGGCCAGGGACCGGGCGGCATCGAGAAGCACATCTTTCTGGGCGACTGAACTTTCCAGCGATATCCGCTGGACCGGCCCGTGAAAGGCAATCGAGGCCAGATAGCGGCCCCGGTCGTCGCGGACCGGGACGGCGATGGCCACCATGCCGTCGACAAATTCCTCGTTGTCGATGGCGTAGCCCTGGCGCGCAACCTGCTTGAGTTCGCTCAAAAGCGTCTGGCGCTTTGTGTGAGTGTTGCCGGTGTGGCGCGCAAGATCGAGACCGGCCACCATGTTGCGGCGGTTTTGCGCCGGGAGGCTGGCGAGATAGGTCTTGCCGCTGGCAGTACAGTGAAACGGTACATGGGTGCCAATCGGCAACTGGATACGAAACGGCCAGCGGCTCTCCACCCGGTCCAGATAGCGCATGCCATCGGCCTGGGGGACGACGAAATTGACGGTCTCCTGCACCCGGTCGGCAACCTTGAGGAGGATCTGGTGGCGGGCCAGCTGATAGTGGGACGCATGCAGTGTGTCGGCGGCCAGCTGCCGCATCCGGCGGGCCGGGCGCAGGCGCTTGCCGCTGGCCTCGCGAACCAGAAAGCCCTCCTCGACGAGTGTGGCGCACAGGCGATGGACCGTCTGCTTGGGCAAACCGATCTGCCTTGCAATTTCGGTCGGCGTCATCGGCACCCCGGCGGCACCCAGAATTTCCAGGATCAGCAGCGTGCGAAGATTGGTTGGAATGCGCTCACTCATCGTATTACGGGCATCAGCCCTGCCACTCCATTTGTGCCCTGAGACCAGCGGGCGCGGGTTCTGCCTTGTCCCGCCGGGTAATTTTCCGCTTGTGAATCTGTTCTCGATACTATTTCATATTGTTAATGGGATGAAAAGTCTCAATAATCGATAAAAATAGGAAAAATCCGCAGGGTGGAATTTGACTGCATTATCGTCGGCGCCGGATCGGCTGGTTGCGTTCTGGCAAACCGGTTGTCCAAGGATGCCCGCCGAACGGTGGCGCTGCTGGAGGCGGGCGGGCGCGATTCCTCGCCGTGGATTCACATCCCGGTCGGCTATTTCAAGACCATGGGCAATCCGCGGACCGACTGGTGTTACCACACAGAGGCCGATCCGGGCCTCAACGGCCGATCGATTTCCTGGCCGCGCGGCCGGGTTCTGGGGGGCTCCAGCTCCATCAACGGCCTGCTCTATGTCCGTGGCCAGCCACAGGATTTCGATCACTGGCGGCAGCTTGGCAATACGGGCTGGAGTTGGGACGATGTGCTGCCGCTGTTCAAACGGTCGGAGAACTGGGAAAGCGGCGCCGATGAGCATCGCGGCGCCGAAGGTCCGCTGGCGGTTTCCAAGACCCGGCTCAAACGCCAGATTGTCGATGCCTGGATCGAGGCGGCAACCGCTGCCGGATATCGCCGCAACGGCGACTATAACGGCGCCGAGCAGGAGGGCGTCGGCTATTTCCAGCAGACAGCCCGTGGCGGGCGGCGGTGCAGCGCCGCGGTTGCCTATCTGCGGCCGGCCAGGAACCGGCCCAATCTCACAGTGTTCACCAACACGCCGGCGCTGAACCTCATTTGCGACAATCGGACCGTTACCGGCGTGCGCGCAATGCACGGAAGCAAGCCGACGGCATTTATCGCCCGGTGCGAAGTCATTGTGGCCGCAGGCGCCATCGCCTCGCCGCAACTCCTCATGGTGTCCGGCATTGGCCCGGCCGATGAACTGAAATCCCACGGTATTGCGGTCGGCCACGACCTGCCCGGTGTCGGCAAAAACCTGCAGGACCATTTGCAGGCCCGGCCGATATTTGAGTGCACGGTACCGACGATCAATACGGAGATCGGCAACCCGCTCAGGCAGATGGCGATCGGGTTGCAGTATGCGATGTTTCGCAGCGGACCGATGACCATGGCCGCCAGCCTTGGAACCGCATTTTTGAAGACCCGGCCGGAACTGGAAACCCCGGACATCCAATTTCATGTCCAGCCGTTCAGCGCCGATACGCTCAAGGAAGGGCCGCACAAGTTTTCCGCATTCACCGCATCGGTGCTGCAATTGCGGCCCGAGAGCGCCGGTGAAATCCGGCTGAAATCTGGCAATATGGCCGATTATCCGGCGATACATCCCAATTACCTGTCGACCCGGCACGATTGCGAAACGCTGGTCGAAGGCATCCGGATTGCCCGGCGCATCGGCCGGTTTGAGCCACTCAAGGCACTGATCAGCCGCGAATACGCGCCGGGCGATCATCTGCCCGAAGATGATTTCGATGGAATATTGGACTGGGCGCGCAACACCGCGACGACGATCTATCACCCGTCGGGCACCTGCAAGATGGGCAGCGATCCAATGGCGGTTGTCGACCCGCGGCTGAAGGTCCGCGGGATCGAGCGGCTGCGGGTTGTCGATGCCTCGATCATGCCGGCGATCACCTCCGGCAACACCAATGCGCCGACGATCATGATCGGTGAAAAGGGTTCGGACCTGATCCTGGAGGATGCGCCATGATTTTCGGCAACTCCATGGACATCGCCCAGATCATTTTTGCCGACATCATCCTGTCCGGCGACAATGCGCTGGTCATCGGCATGGCGGCATGTGGCCTGTCGCCGGAATTACGCAAGAAGGCGATTTTCTACGGCATGGTGATGGCGGCGGGCCTGCGGATCGTCTTTGCGGCGGCGGCCAGCCTGATGATCAGTGTGCCGGGCATCCTGTTTTTCGGCGGCCTGCTGCTGGCCTGGGTATGCTGGCGGTTTTTCCGGGAAATTCGCGAACATGTGGCGCATGAGGCGTCTGAGGTCCTGGAGGCTTCCGGTTATCGCGGCCCGCCCCGGCGCACGTTGAAACAGGCGCTGGTTGTCATCACGATGGCCGATGTATCGATGTCGATCGACAACATTATCGCTGTCGCCGCGATCGCCCGGGAAAATACAAGTTTGCTGATTTTCGGACTGGCGCTGTCGATCGCCTTCATGGCGGTGTGCGCGACGATGATCATGAGGATCATGATGAAATATGCCTGGCTGTCGTGGGCCGGGCTGCTGTTTCTCGTCTACCTCGCCTCAAAAATGCTCATCGACGGCTGGGCACAGATATATGCGTCGATCGCATGACGGAGGCCGTAGCCAACCAATTGTAATTTGTCGTTTTCGGAACGGCGCAAATACAGCCGGGCCGACCGGCCTCGTTTGAACAGATTTCAGGAATGCCCCGCCTCGACGCCTTCGGTCGTGGGGCAAAGACAAAAAGGAAGGCACAGAAAGGGAGAAACATAGGGTCCATAATCAAGAAAATGACATTGGGCGTAGCGACAGCATCGATGCTTTTCGGCGCATCAACCGCGATGTCGGAAGTGGTTATCCGCGTCCAGTCGGTTATTCCGGCCAAGGCGGACGAAGTGTTCATGCTGAACGATTTCGCAGCCGATGTGGCGGCGCTGACAGATGGCGAAGTCAAGATCGAAGTGCTGCCGGCGGGCGCCGTGGTTGGCGTGCGCGAGACGCTTGATGCGGTCGACAGCGGCCTGATCGAAGGCGGCTTTGCCTGGACCCATTGCTGGTCGGGAAAACATCCGGCGGCGATGCTGTTCGGCTCGCTGGTTGCCGGTGCCGGGGTTGGCATCGACAATATCGCCTTCCTCAGCTGGTTCCAGTATGGCGGCGGCAAGGAGCTTTACGACCAGCTCTGGAAAGAGATGGGCGTGAACATCAAGGGCTTCATGTTGCAGCCGGTGGGTCCGGAAGCGCTCGGCTGGTTCAAGGAGCCGATCAACTCGATGGAAGATTTCCGCAAGTACCGGTTCCGTACGCCTCCGGGAATTCCGGGCCAGACCTACAAGGATATCGGCGTGGCATCGGTGGCCATGGGTGGTGGCGACATTTTGCCGGCACTTGAAAAAGGCACGATCGATGCGGCCGAATGGTGCTGCCCCAAGCCGGACTCGGTGTTCGGGTTCCAGAAAGTGCTGAAGCACTACTATCTGCAGGGCCTGCATCAGGTTGTCGTCAACGCCGATCTCTACATCAATGGCGATGTCTACAATGCCCTGACACCGCTGCAGCAGAAAGCCCTGGAAGTCGCCGCGAACGCTTCGCTGTCAAAATCCATGTCCTATCGCATCTATGAGAACGGCAAAGCGCTGAAGGATCTGACCGAAAATCACGGTGTGATCCTGCACGACACGCCGGCGGATTATTTTCCCGAATATATGGCGGCGGCAAAAGCGTCACTGGAGAAGAATGCGGCAGAAAACGAATTCTTCGCCAAGGTTTGGCAGAGCCAGAAAGACTTTGCGGAAGTCGCCGTGCCATTCTGGGCCGGGGCGCAAACCTCGTACGCCAAACTCGGCCAGGCGTTCGCCGACACCCTGAAATAGCGCAAACAGCCTTGGCGCACGGTTTTCCCTCGCGCGCCAAGGTATTCTTGTTTTCTCCGGCCTGCCGCAGATGAGCGCCGCAGACCGGATTTACGACAACTGACGGAATGGCGGCCATGGCCGAAGACATCAAGATCGACGATCTCAACATCACCGACGAGATGATTGCCGAGCGGCGATTGGGCGTGCCGGGCGAGACGCCGGACGACACGACGCCATGGATGCGGCCGATCATTTCCAGCATCGACCTGATGAACCTGTGGGTTGGCCGGATCACCTGCCTGTTGCTGATACCGATTGTTTTCGTGATGGTTTTTGAGGTTGTGGCGCGGAAAGTGTTTCTCGCGCCGACCGATTTTTCGTTTGAGTACAGCCGAATGCTGGCCGGTGCGATGTTCATGCTCGGCGCCGGCTACGCGCTGATGCGGGGCGTTCATATCCGCGCCGATTTCCTCTACCGCAACTGGACGCTGGAGCGGCAGGCGACCATTGATGCGACCCTTTATCTGTTGTTTTATTTCCCGGCGATCCTGTTCTTTTTCTGGATCTCGGCCGAGTTCACCATAAAGGCCTGGTTCACCTGGGAACGGTCGATGGACACGGCGATGATGGCGCCGCTGGCCCCGGCCCGCACCGCCATGCCGCTGGCCGCCCTGTTCTTGTTTTTGCAGGGCATCTCGGAACTCTTGAAATCGCTTTACGACATGGGCGCGGACCTGCGGTGGAAGTTCACCCGTTTTCTGCCCTATTATGCCGTCCTGCTGGCGCTTGTGTTTCTCAACGCATTTTATCCCGAATATCTACCCTTCCGCGATCGCCTGTTCTCGGTAGCCGGCGGGATTGGCCCGGGCGGCATTTCCAATGAAGCCATCGGGCTCATGATGATCGCGGTGATGCTGTTTTCGATCTTCGTGGGTTTCCCGATTTCCTTCACGCTGATCTTTCTCGGCTTCGTGTTCGGCGCCTGGGGATTCAGCGGCAAGTTGACGTTCTATCTGCAGACCTTCCAGTTCAATTCGACGATGCTGGATGACCAGCTTGTCGCCGTGCCGCTTTTTGTATTCATGGGCATCATGATGGAGCAGGCCGGCCTGATGGAGCGGCTGTTCACTTCCGTGCAGCTGATGTTTTCCCGCACCCGTGGCGCACTCCTGTTATCGCTGGCCTATCGCAAGCTAACCGTAAAAAAACTTTATGACGCGTTGATCAAGACGCTGGAAATCGCGGTACTGATCATGTTTCTGGTGGCGGCGTCCAACTTCTTCGGCGCGGTGTTTTCCCGCCTGGGCACGCCGACCATGGTGACCGAACTGCTGTTAAGCTGGGACCTGTCAAAGACCCTGGTGCTGATCATCATCATGGCGCTGATCTTCCTGTTGGGCGGCCGCTGGAATGGGTGCCGATCGTGCTGATTATTGTGCCGATCCTGATCCCGGTGCTAGATCAGCTTGGTGTAAACCTGACATGGTTCGGTATTCTGGTGGCGGTCAATTTGCAAACTGCCTGGTTATCGCCACCGGTGGCACTATCGGCCTATTTCCTCAAGGGCGTGGCGCCGGAATGGGACCTCAAGGACATTTATTTCGGCATGATGCAGTTCATGGTGATCCAGCTGATCGGCCTCATCCTCATCTTCATCTTTCCGCAGCTGGTGCTCTGGCTGCCGAACTATATTTACGGGAACTAGGTTGAGCCGATGGCAACTGTTTACCTGAAAAAAGCAAAACACAATCCGCAAACCGGCGATGCCGACACGCGGCGGATCGTCGGGCAAATGCTGGCGGAGATCGACGCCGATGGCGAAGATGCAGTGCGGCGCTATGCCCGTGATCTGGACGGTTATACCGGCGATATCGTGCTCGGCGCCGATGCCATAGAGGCGGCGGCACGCGCTGTTCCGCAAACGCTGAAAGACGACATTGCCTTTTCGCTCGACCAAGTCCGCACATTTGCCGACGCGCAAAAGGCGTCTATCTGCGAATTTGAAACCGAACTGTCGCCAGGCCTGTGGGCAGGCCAGAAACTGATCCCGATCGAGACCGCCGGCTGTTATGTGCCCGGCGGCCGCTATGCCCATGTCGCCTCGGCAATCATGAGCGTTGCCACCGCCAGGGTCGCCGGTGTGGAGAGCGTGATCGCCAGTTCCGCACCGAAGGGCAATGACGGGCCGCACCCGGCGATTGTCTACACCATGAACCTGTGCGGCGCCGACACCATTCTGGCGCTGGGCGGCGTGCAGGCCATCGCGGCGATGACACACGGCCTGTTCACCGGCAAGCCGGCCAGCATTCTGGTCGGTCCCGGCAACCGGTTTGTCGCAGAGGCCAAGCGCACCTTGTTCGGCAAGGTCGGCATCGACATGGTGGCCGGCCCGACCGAAATAGCCATCATCGCCGATGCCGCCGCCGACCCGGCGATGATCGCCGAGGATCTGGTGAGCCAGGCCGAACATGGCGTCGATTCGCCCGCCTGGCTGATCGTCACCGACCGGGCACTGGGCGAGGCCGTCGCCGCGCTGATGGAACCCACAATCAACGCCTTGCCGGCGGTGGCGCGCGACGCGGCGACCGCGTCCTGGCGCGACTATGGCGAAATCATCGTGTGCGACAGCGACGAGGAGGCCGCAACGGTTTCCGACACCTATGCCGCCGAGCATCTGGAAATTCATACGGCCAACACGGACTGGTATGTGGACCGCCTCAAAAACTATGGCTCGCTGTTCATCGGCGAGGAGACCACCGTCACCTTTGGCGACAAATGTTCCGGCACCAACCATATCCTGCCGACCAAGGGCGCTGCAAAATATACCGGCGGTCTGTCGGTGCACAAATTCATGAAGGTGGTGACGACCCAGCGGATGAGCCGCGAAGCCTGCCGGGATGTGGCGCAGGCAGCGGCGCGTATCTCTCGGCTGGAGGGTATGGAGGGTCATGCCCGGGCCGCCGATGCGCGATTGAAGAAATATTTTCCGGACGAGGATTTCGACACCAATGCGGCATGACGATCATGGGACATGAGGGGCTGTTTTCGCTGCAAGGCCGGACGGCACTGATCACTGGCGGCGGAACGGGCATCGGCGGCACGATTGCCCATGCCCTGTCCGATCAGGGCGCGCGGATCATTCTGGTCGGCCGCCGCCGCGCCGTGCTAGAGACAGCACTTGGCGAGCGGGCCGGACAGGTATGCGCGATTGATCTCATGGAAGACGGCGCGGCGGAATCCGTTGCCGCCTTTTGCGCTGACGCAAACGCCATGCCGGACATTGTGGTCAACGCCGCCGGGATCAATCCGCGCAAGCATGCCGACACTGTCTCGGCGGCAGAGTGGAATGCAACTTTGCACCTAAATCTTTCGGTGCCGTTTTTTCTGGCACAGCAGTTTGCCGGCGAGATGGCAAAACGGGGCTGGGGCCGGATCATCAATATCGCCTCGCTGCAATCGTCGCGGGCGCTGGAAAAGGGCATCGCCTATGGCGCATCGAAAGGCGGGGTCACGCAACTGACCCGGGCCATGGCCGAAGCCTGGTCGAGCCGCGGCATCACCGCCAACGCCATCGCGCCGGGTTTCTTCCCGACCGAACTGACGACGCCGGTTTTCGACGACCCGGAACTTGCCGCCATGCATTCGGCCAAAACGGCGATCGGCCGCAACGGCGTCCTTGAAGACCTTGTCGGTCCGGCGATATTTCTGGCATCAGACGCCAGCGGCTATGTTACCGGCCAGGTTCTTTGTGTGGATGGAGGCTACACGGCAAAATGAAAGCACTTGTCTATACCGGGCCAAAGGCGCTCGATTATCGCGATGTGGCCGAACCATCCCGGCGGCCGGGGGATGTGCTGGTCAGGGTCGCGGCGGTCGGCATCTGCGGTTCCGACATGCATGCGTTCCTGGGTCATGACGAACGCCGCCCTGCCCCGCTGATCCTCGGCCATGAGGCCGCCGGTACAATCATCGATGGTCCCGATGCCGGAAGCCGGGTCACTGTCAATCCGCTGGTCGCCTGCCACACCTGTGTTGCCTGCCGGGAAGGCCGGCCCAATCTGTGCCCGATCCGGCAAATCATATCCATGCCGCCCTGCGAGGGCGCATTTGCCGACACGGTCGCCATGACGCCGGACAATCTGGTGAGAATTCCGGACTCGGTCTCATTTGAAAAGGCATCGCTGGCCGAGCCAATCGCCTGCGGCTGGCACGCGGTGCGGCTTGGCGCGCGGGTGGCGCACCGGCCGCTGGAGGCGCTCGATTGCATGGTGATCGGCGGCGGAGCCATCGGTGTCGGGGCGGCGCTTTGCCTGCTGGCACACGGGGCATCCGCGGTACGCCTGAGCGAGCCGAATGCCAAGCGGCACAGGATGATCGCCAGCGCCGGGAACATTACCGTCGGTGACCCGGATGCGGACGGGTTTTCCGAGGACAGCTCCGCCGATCTGGTGATCGACGCGGTTGGATTTTCCACAACGCGGGCCGCCGCCAGCCGGATCGTGCGGCCGGGCGGCGTGATCGTTCATATCGGTCTTGGCGAGGCGACGGGCGGGCTGGATATCCGCCGCATGACCCTTCAGGAAATCAGTTTTGTGGGTAGCTATACCTATACGCCCAACGATTTCCGCGAGACTGCGGCGGCGATTTTCGACGGCCGGCTCGGGGCGCTGGACTGGATCGAAGCCCGGCCCCTGTCGGACGGGCTCGGTGCTTTCGATGATATCCTTGCAGGAAACGCAGTGGCGCCGAAAATTGTCCTGAACCCCTGATTGTCCTGATCTTCTGTGGCCTCTATGAGGACCGGTCATGACCCTCGTATTTGCAACTGCCACGCCCGCGCAAAATGCGGTGGTCCATCACATTCTGCAGCAAGCCTTCGCCGGCTATGTCGGCAGACTGCGCGATGATGCCACACCGGGGCCGTATCCGTGGCTTGATGCGGCGATCGAGCGAAGCGATGTCTATGTGGCCCTTGAGGATGGTGCGGTTGTCGGCGTCCTTGCAACAAGCCACAAGGGCGACGATCTCATGCTCGGCTTTCTCGGAGTTGATCCGGCGAATCAAGGCAAGGGAATCGGCGGCTGGCTGCTTGAGCAGATCGCCGTTCAGGCGCGAAACACCGGTATCCGGACGCTGCGGCTGCACACCGCTGTGATCATGACCGATCTGCTTCGGCTTTACCGGCGGCACGGGTTTGTCGAGACCCACAGAGCACCGCCCGACCATGACGATGATGCCCATCTGCGGGTCCATATGATGAAGTCGCTGTGACCCGAATAATGACGATGCCCCGCCAAAATACTGACTTGCGGCCCCAGCAGGAACAATTCACCTTGCGCTGATCGCATATCGTGGCGCGCCAGCGGCAGAACACCAACAAACATAACCAGCCGGCGCCGTCCTTCATTGTGCCAATATCAGGGAGAAATTCGTGACCGAATTTGCAATCTATCCAAGCCTTGCCGGAAAAAATGTCTACATCACCGGCGGCGCCGGCGGCATCGGTGCGGAGATGGTCCGCGCCTTTTGTGCGCAAGATGCCCATGTCGGTATAATTGATCTTGATGCAGAAGGCGGCGCGGCGCTGGCCGCGGAAATGTCCGCCGGCGGCGCAACCATTGCCTTTGAACCATGCGATCTGCGCGACATTGAAGGGCTGAAGGCGGCGTTTGCCGGCTTGCGCGATACACTTGGCCCGGCGCAGGTGCTGATCAACAATGCCGCCCATGACGAACGGCATAACTGGGACGAAGTCACATCGGACTATTTCGATGAGCGGATCGCCACCAATCTGAAGCACCAGTTTTTTGCCATCCAGGCGGTTGCGCCGGACATGATCGCGGCGGGCGGGGGATCAATCGTCAATTTCGGCTCCAATTCCTGGTGGGAGGCCGGCGGCGGCTTTCCGGCCTATGCGACATCCAAGGCGGCGGTGCATGGCTTGACGCGCACCATGGCCCGTGACCTTGGCAAGCACCGCATCCGGGTCAACACGGTCGTGCCGGGCTGGATCATGACGGAACGCCAGAAGACCTTGTGGGCAACCCCTGAAAGCCTTGAAAAGCACCGGGAGCGCCAATGCCTGCCGGACCTGATCGAGCCGGTCTATGTCGCCCGAATGGCGGTATTCCTGGCATCGGATGACGCAGCGATGTGCACGGCCAACAATTACATGGTCGAAGCCGGTTCGATCTGAGGCGCCAATCTGAAGGTCAAATTTATGCGGCGCCCTGATACCGGCGTTATGGTGCATCACCCAATGTGCGGTGGGCATGCCCTCCCGGCTTCAACGTAAAAGGCCATCATGAAAATTGTCGACATTTTCGAGATGACGGCGCCGTTCGGCTCCACACTCGCCAACGCCTATATCGATTTCTCCAAGATGACCTGCTCCGTCGTCGCCGTGGTGACGGATGTGGTGCGGGACGGCAGGCCGGTGATTGGCTACGGGTTCAACTCCAATGGGCGCTACGGGGCGAGCGCCTTGTTGCGCGAACGATTTCTGCCACGGTTGCAGGAGGCGAAACCCGATGCGCTGCTGAATGACGCGGGCGACAATCTCGACCCCTTCCGGATCTGGGATACGCTGATGCAGAACGAGAAGCCCGGCGGGCACGGCGAGCGTTCGGTGGCGGTGGGGACTGTCGACATGGCCGTTTGGGACGCGGTCGGCAAAATTGCCGGCACACCGCTTTACCGGCTGCTGGCCGACCGATATCGGAACGGCGTTGCCGACGACAAGGTCTGGGTCTATGCGGCCGGCGGTTATTACTATCCGGGCAAGGGCGTTGATGCGCTGCGGGACGAAATGTCCAGCTATCTGGATCGCGGTTACCGGGTGGTGAAAATGAAGATCGGCGCTACTGATCTTGCCGAAGATCTGCGCCGGATCGAAGCGGTGCTTGACGTAGTCGGCGCCGGTAATCTGTGCGTCGATGCAAACGGCCGGTTCGATCTGGACACCGCCATCGCCTATGGCGAGGCGATGCGCCACTATGATCTTTTCTGGTACGAGGAAGCCGGCGATCCGCTGGATTTTGCGCTGCAGGCGGCGCTGGCCAATCACTATGACGGGCCGATGGCGACCGGCGAAAACCTGTTCTCGCATCAGGACGCCCGCAACCTCGTGCGCTATGGCGGGATGCGGCCGGAGCGGGACTGGCTGCAGTTTGACTGCGCACTCAGCTACGGCCTTGTCGAGTATCTGCGCACGCTGGAAATGCTCGACGAAAACGGCTGGTCGTCGCGGCGGGTCGTGCCCCATGGCGGGCACCAGATGTCGCTGAACATGGCCGCCGGCCTGCATCTGGGCGGCAGCGAATCCTACCCGGACGTGTTCCGGCCGTTTGGCGGCTTTGCCGATGATATTCCCGTTGAGGACGGGATGGTCGCCCTGTCCGACCTGCCGGGAATCGGCTTTGAGGCCAACAGCAAGCTTTACGCGGTGATGCGGCAGCTGGCCGAATAGCTGGATCGGCTACCGGCCGGATTCAGGTTCCGCAAAAGGTTTCCTGGACAATCTGATCAGGCCGGGGCGGATCGGCGTAGGGTGTTTCGATCGCTTTTTCATCATAGGGCGCGGCCAGCGCTTCGCTCAGCGCATGAAATGGTGCGAAATCACCCTCGTTCTCGGCGGCCCGGATCGCTTCCTCGATTCGATGGTTGCGCGGAATAATCGCCGGATTGGCTGACCGCATAGTGGCCATTCGGGCCGCCGCATCCACTTTCTCGCGCGCAAGCCGCGCCCGCCAGCGAGTTGCCCACTCATCAAATGCGCCGGGATCACGGAACAGATCACGCGCGGACGGGGAATTATCCCTGTCTGCCGCGGTATCTTCTGTAACAGTGTTCAGACGCCGGAATGTCAGTGTGAAATCGGCTTCATTGGCGGCCATGATCCCCAGCAGATCATCGGCCAGCGCCTTGTCATCGTTCTCTGCCTGCTCAAGGCCGAGTTTTTGGCGCATGCCGGTCAGCCAGGCGGCCTGGTACTGATCGGGAAATGTGTCAATCGCCGCCTGGGCTTCAGCGAGCGCGCTGTCGGCATCGTCGCCGAGTATTGGCAGCATCGCCTGGGCAAGGCGGGAGAGGTTCCAGTGGGCAATCGCCGGCTGGTTGGCATAGGCGTAGCGGCCCATGCGGTCGATTGAACTGAACACCGTTTCGGGATGATAGGCGTCCATGAAGGCGCAGGGGCCATAGTCGATGGTCTCGCCGGATATCGCCATATTGTCGGTGTTCATCACGCCATGGATAAAGCCGATTCCCATCCAGCGGGCAATCAGTTCCGCCTGCCGGGTGACGACGGTGTCGAGCAAAGCCCGGTACGGTTTTGGACTGTCCGCGATGTCCGGATAAAGGCGGGCAATGACGTGATCTGCGAGCAAGGCCAGCGCCTCATGGTCTTGGCGCGCGGCGAAATACTGGAACGTGCCGACACGGACATGGCTTTTGGCGACCCGCGTCACGATTGCGCCGGGAAGCGGCGTCTCGCGCATTACCATTTCGCCGGTGGTGATAGCAGCGAGCGCCCGGGTCGTCGGCACGCCGAGCGCGGCCATGGCCTCGCTGACGATATATTCGCGCAGCACCGGTCCGAGCGCGGCGCGGCCATCGCCGGAACGCGAAAACGGTGTGCGGCCGGCGCCTTTCAACTGGACATCGCGCCGTATGCCGTCCTTGCCGTCCAGCTCGCCCAAAAGGATCGCCCGCCCGTCGCCCAGTTGCGGCACCCAGCCGCCGAACTGGTGTCCGGCATAGGCCATGGCCAGCGGCTGCGCTGTATCGGGGATGTCATTTCCCGACAGGAGCGCGATGCCTTCGGGCGATTCCAGCCAGGCCGGATCGATGCCGAGATTGCCGGCCAGCTCACCATTGAGACGGATCAGCTGTGGCGCCGGTGCTTTCGCGGGTTGGTGGCGCGCGAAAAACCGCTCCGGCAGTTGCGCGTAACTGTTTTCAAATGCCAGCGACATTGTGCCCTTTCAGGCTGACGGGTTCACCGGATAAAGTAGTGCGGCCGGCCAACCAGAACCAGTGCCCTGTCGGTGGGGCGCTGTCAAAACACTGCCGCAACAAGATGAGACAAGGGATAGACAAATGCAGGTCATCATTTGTGGCGGCGGGGTTATTGGCGCTTGCTCGGCCTATTTTCTCGCCCGGCGCGGCGTCAGCGTTACCGTGGTTGAAAAGACCGGCGTGGCTTCGGCGGCATCGGGAAAATCGGGCGGGTTTCTGGCGCTTGACTGGAACGATGGCTCACCGCTTGCCGCTCTTGCCCGGCGGAGCTTCGAATTGCATGGGCAACTGGCTGAACAGTGCGCGCATGACTGGGGGTATCGGCGGCTCGACACGCTGAGTGTAGCTGCTAGCGCTACCCGTGATGTTTCCGAATTCGGGCGCGGGCCGTTGCCCGACTGGGTTTCACCATGTGCGGCGCTTCAGGGGCCTTTGGGCACAAGCCAAACCACGGCGCAGGTGCACCCGGCACAGTTTACCCAAGCCATGATGCAGATGGCACAGGATGCCGGCGCTACGGTGATCATCGGCAGTGCCCGGAGCCTGATCCGACACGCAGATGGCGACACAGTCGCTGGTGTGCTGGTCGACGGGCAAGCCCATCATTGCGATGCCGTAGTGATTGCGATGGGGCCGTGGTCGGCGTTGGCGGCTGCGTGGCTGCCGCTGCCGGCGGTCCATGGCCTGAAAGGCAACAGCGTTGTGTTTCGCCCCGATGCGCAGATCAGCGCCCACGCGCTGTTTTCCGAAGTGGAACTTGGACAAAGGCAGATGCTGTCGCCGGAAATTTATCCGCGCCCTGACGGCACGGTCTATGTTTGCGGCCTGTCGAGCCAACAGCCGCTGCCGGAAAATTCGGCGATTGTGCTGCCCGATGATGGTGCTGCCGATCAAATCCGCAATGCGGCAGCGACTGTCGTGCCGGCATTAAAGAGCGCAGAAATCGTCGCCGAGCAGGCCTGCTACCGGCCGGTCACCAATGACGGGTTGCCGTTGATTGGCGCAATTGCCGGTGCGCCCGGGGCTTACGTCGCGACTGGCCACAGCGTGTGGGGCATCCTCAATGCGCCGGCGACCGGTGAGGCAATTGCCGAGTTGATCGTCGATGGCCAGTCGGCCATTGACCTCACCGCTTTCCGTCCCGAACGCATGGTGAAATCAGGCCGCTGCCCCAGCCCATAGTCCACGCGCCAGGCTGACCCGATCAGTCTTCACCAGCCCAGGCGCCCTTGGCCATCATGCCACCATCGACGGTGACGCTCTCGCCGGTCATGAAGGATGCGCCGTCGCCGGCCAGGAACAGGATCACAGCGGCGATCTCTTCGGCTTTGCCAACCCGGCCCATCGGATGGTCCTTGCCGTAAGATTTCAGCGCGGTTGTCATTTCGGCATCGGGAACGCCGGCCACGGCGCGGACCAGCGGCGTATCGATGGTGCCCGGATTGACCGCCAGCACGCGGATGTTTTCGGCGGCGAAATCGACCGCAAGCTGGCGGGTGAGCGACAGGTCGCCGCCCTTTGAGGCGGCATAGGCCGACACGCCGGGCATCGATTGCAAGCCCTGCACACTGGCAATGGAGATAATCGCGCCGCCGCCGGCCTTGCGCATGTGGGGAATGCAGAATTTTGCCATCAGGAAGCGGCTTTTCAAATTGACGGCAATGATCTGATCCCACAGTTCTTCGGGCAGATCGACGATATCGACAATCGACGCCGCCGGATGAATGCCGACATTGTTGACGAGAATATCAACACCGCCGAATGCCTCCACAGTCGCCTCGACGGTGCGAAGGCAACCTTGCGATAAGCCGGCGTCGGCCTGCACGAACAGACCCGTTCCCGTCATCGGCGCCATGGCCGCGACCGTTTCAGTTCCGGCGGCGACATTGGTATCCATCACCGTGACATTGGCGCCTTCGCCGGCAAAGGCACGCGCCGTTGCGCCGCCAATGCCGAGCGCGCCGCCGGTGACAATCACTGTTTTACCGTCAAATTGACCCATATCCTGATCCTGTCGGTTCACAATGCAAAAGGCCGGGCAAGTACCCGTCCGTTTCCAGATTCAGCCAAGCCATGTCATCGGTACCGAGATCAATCGTCAAGGCAGGCAATGTTGAGACGATCTCGCCGGGCGAGCGCGGGCAAAAAAGGGCGAAGGAGGGGACCGGCTGGCCAGTACGGTCAGGGCGCCCGAAGCGGACCCACTCAGCCCGTTCGCAAATTTGTCGGCGATGGCGCCCGGGCCGATGATGCCCCACCAAATTGGCGTCATAATTTCACGTGACGGAAAAATGTTGCAAACGGGATGGCAAATGCCGCCACCCCGCTCAGAACCTCATGCAACGGATATTATGTTTGTTCCGGCAATTCGGGATTTTGGCCCTCGCCGTCATCGGCATTGCGGGCATCAGACTTTTCCGATTTCGCTTTCAGGCGTTCGGCCTTTTTCAAGGCCTTGGCCTTGTCGCGCTCTGACCGTTCAAAACGATAATTCGGCTTACGTGGCATCTGCAGACCTCATGTTATTTTGCTGCAAGGATACTAGCAGGATTCGGCGAGCATTTCGATTGCCGCTTATGCAGCGCGCCGATTGGGACGACGGCGACGCCGGCGGCCAGGTGTGGCGGGCTTGTTGCCGGGTTTGCCGTTGGCCGCCTTGTTGCTGTTGGCAGGCACATCCAGTTGCATTGGCACCTCACCGACCACATCGATAGGCCGTTTGATCAACCGCTCGATTGTCTTCAGGTGGGGCCGTTCGCTGGCATCGCAAAAGGATATCGCAATTCCTGAAGCGCCAGCGCGGGCGGTACGCCCGATGCGGTGGACATAGCTTTCAGGAACATTGGGCAGTTCGTAGTTGATCACATGGGTCACGCCATCAACATCGATGCCCCGCGAGGCAATGTCGGTCGCCACCAGGACCCGCAATTTTCCGTCGCGAAACTTTTCCAGCGCCTTCTGCCGCGCGCTTTGTGACTTGTTGCCGTGAATGGCATCGGCGTCGACGCCGGCATGGCCGAGATGTTTCACGACCTTGTTGGCGCCGTGCTTGGTGCGGGTAAAAACCAGCACCCGCTCCATCTCGGCATCGGCCAGAAGCGCGACCAAACGGGTCCGTTTGTCGGCCGGGCTGAGGTGATAGACGCGCTGGTCGATGCGCTCCACGGCGACTGTCCTGGCGGCAATTTCAACGCGCTCCGGCTCAAACAGGATTTCATTGGCAAGCCGGGTGATCTCCGGCGGCATGGTTGCCGAGAAAAGCAGCGTTTGCCGCTCGCCGGGCATCATGGCGACAATCTTCCGCACGTCCTTGATGAAGCCCATGTCGAGCATCCGGTCCGCCTCATCGAGGATCAGATACTCGGTGTTGCGCAAATCCAGATGGCGCTGGTTGATCAGATCGAGCAGCCGTCCCGGCGTGGCGACCAGAATGTCGACACCGTGACGCATCGCATTGATTTGGGGCTTGGCACCGACGCCGCCGATCACGGTCGTCTGGCGAACCGGCATGTGCCGGGCATAGGTCTTGATGCTTTCGGATATCTGGATAACCAGTTCGCGGGTCGGCGCCAGAATCAGCGCGCGCGCCTGTTTGGCGTGCGGCTTTTCATCGTCCTCGGCAAGATTGTCGAGGAGTGGCAGGGTGAAAGCCGCCGTCTTGCCGGTGCCGGTCTGGGCAATGCCCAACAGGTCGGCGCCGTCCAGCAGCAACGGGATTGCCTGGGTCTGGATCGGGGTCGGGGTCTCATAGTTTGCGTCCTCAAGGGCACGCAGAAGCCGCTTGGACAGGCCAAGTTCGGCAAACGAATTGAGTGTCAAAATAAATGTTCCTTACGCGCCGGGAACACCACAAAATGGTGCGTCACCAGCGTTTGATGTGTCGTCGTCCAAGCGCATTTGGATCAACGATAATTTTAAAAGAAATATCCCCGGGGGGTTCTGACCTGAGGCGGTCAAATCGCGCATCCGCAGGAATCGCCGTGGATATGGGTGATATAAATGCAAAATGCAAGTCATTTCCGCTATTTGCGTTTTTGGGCGCCTGTTGCGTTGATCCGACCCAGTTCGCCCACGGGGGCGATTGACGTGATCTACTGGATCCGAGTTCCCCGATCGCCGGCGGTCTCAGCGGAGCTCTGGCGCACATTTGCCGCCCCGGCCGAAAAGCCGGCAACCGATCGGCTGCATTCCGCAAGTTCAGAGCAATTCTTGTGAATCCGAATTCCCAATCATATAGTGAGGCTTATGGCCGGGACACGGGTGAACGCGTGTTCGGTCCAAACTGGAAATCCGGGATGCTCATGACCGACCCTGTTGCCGCGGCGAAAACACTCGACCAGACCGAAATTTTGGCCCGATTCGCATTTGTGCAAACGCTGGCGCGGGAAGCCGGCAGCCGGGCACTATCGTTTTATGAGACGCGAGACACGCTGGAAGTCGAAAGCAAGGGTCTGCAAGACCGGGTCACGATGGCCGACCGGGCGGTGGAAGATTATATCCGCACGGCGATTGCCGAGCGCTATCCCGACGATGGCTTTTTGGGCGAAGAGTCAGGCACTTCAGCGGATTTACCCTCTGGTCAGGGCACCATCTGGGTTGTAGATCCGATTGATGGCACGGACTGTTTCGTCTTCGGCATGCCAACGTGGTGCGTATCGATAGCCTGCATCAGCAATGGCGTCATACAGCTTGGCGCCATTTTCGATCCGGTTCACAACGAATTATTCGCGGCCGCCCGCGATCAGGGCGCGTTTGCAAACGGCGCCCAACTTCGCATCAGCGATGCCGATCATATCAACGCCGGGCTGGTTGGCATTGGGCATTCGACCCGGATCGATCCGGACATCTCACTTGGCGCGCTGGAACGCCTGATCAAAGGCGGCGGCATGTTCCATCGCTGCGGATCCGGCGCGTTGTCACTGGCGTGGGTCGCGGCGGGCCGGTTGATCGGTTATCATGAGCCGCACATGAATTCCTGGGACTGTCTGGCCGGCCTGGTGCTGGTCGAGGAGGCTGGAGGATGGGTCAATGATTTTCTGGCCGGCGACGGGCTGTTGTCCGGCAACCCGGTCCTGGCGGCAGCGCCGGGCATTATCGAGCAGATGAAGCACGTAGCCGGGCACGAGCGCACCGATACCAGCAACCGGCCAGCGGGAGCGCAAGACGCAATACCTGCGGCCTCTTTGTCGCAATAGCCGGTTGGCGGAACCCAAGAAAACCAAACCATAACAAAGGGAGAAAGCAACGATGAAAAAGACACTAATCGGACTGGGGGTGCTGGCGCTGTCGACAGCAATGTCACTGCCCGCACAAGCCGCCGACAAGCTGACGCTGTATTGCAGCCCTCAAATTGAGTGGTGCAATTTGATGGTCGAGGCGTTTGAAAAAGAAACCGGCATCGATGTTGCCATGACCCGCAAGAGCTCGGGCGAGACTTTCGCCCAGATCAAGGCGGAATCGCGCAATCCCAAGGGCGATGTGTGGTGGGGCGGCACCGGCGATCCGCATCTTCAGGCCGCCGAAGAAGGTCTGACCGAGGAATATACCTCGCCGACATTCGGCACCCTTCATCCCTGGGCACAGGGCCAGGCAAAATCTGCCGGCATGATGACTGTCGGCATCTATGCCGGCGCCTTGGGCATTGGCTACAACAGCGAACTTTTGGCCTCCAAAGGTCTGAACCCGCCGAAATGCTGGTCGGATCTGGCCAAGCCGGAATACAAGGGTGAAGTTCAGATCGCCAATCCGAATTCATCGGGCACGTCCTATACGACACTGGCGACACTGGTGCAGATCATGGGCGAGGAAAAAGCCTTCGATTTCATGAAAAAGATGCATCTGAACATCAACCAGTACACCAAGTCCGGCTCGGCACCGATCAAGGCAACTGCCCGTGGCGAGACCACGATCGGCATCACCTTCATGCATGACATGGTGACCCAGGTGGTCAACGGCTTCCCGGTCGAGATCGTCGCGCCGTGCGAGGGAACCGGCTACGAAATCGGCTCCATGAGCATCATCAAGAATGCCCGCAACATGGAAAGCGCCAAGAAGTTTTACGACTTCGCCCTGCGTGCCGATATCCAGACCCGGGCGCGCGAAGCCAAGGCCTATCAGGTACCGTCCAACTCGGGCGCAACACCGCCGGATGAATCGCCGGATCTCGATAAGCTGACGCTGATCGAATACGACTTTGTAAAGTATGGTTCATCAGCGGAACGCAAGCGCCTGTTGAAGCGCTGGGATGACGAAGTCGGCGCCTTGCCGCGCTGATTGTTGATGCGCGACCCGGTGCGGCCGACAGGACAGGATAGACGATGAACCGATTTATCGTCCTGTGGTTTGCTGTCGGCCTCATCGGGTTCGCAATCATCCCCTGGTACACGACGGACGATTCCTTTTGGTCGTTTGTCTGGCTTACCGACGGCTATCCGTTTGATGCCGATTATGCCCCGGCCCTGCTGCAGATATTCGTGCACGGGAAAATCTGGCTGGCACCGCTGATCCTGTTTTTTCTGGCGGTGGTTCCGGTTCTGCGCCGGGACGCGAGCGGCCAGCAACAGGCAAGATATCTGGCCATCGCGGGAATTGGCGGTCTGGCCTATCTGTTCCTGCAAGGCTTCACCATCGGCATTGGCGGGTGGGAATATGCCGCGCTTGAATCGCTGTTCGGGCCGGTCGAGCGGCAATTCGGGCTGGGCTATGGCGCCGTTCTGGTTGCCGGGGCATTTTTATTTCTCCTGACCCAGAGTTTTGCAGCGCGCGGCTATGTTGGCGGCGATCTGTTCGTTGCCGGCTCCATCGGGCTGATCATCACGCTGATTGTCGCTTTCGTTTTCTTCCCGGTATCGCGCATCCTGATGAGCGCCTTCCAGGATAATGATGGCGCCTTCACGTTGTTGCTGTTTGCCGAAAAAATCAGCGACAACAAGATTTGGGGCCTGCGCTGCATTAGCGAAAATGTCAGCTGCGGCGTTGCCTGGAATTCGCTGATGCTGGCAACGACGGTCGGCTTCGGCTCGACGCTGCTGGGCCTGGCTTTTGCGCTGGTCACGACACGGGCGCGGCTGCGGTTTGGCAAGGCGTTCCGGGTGCTGACGGTGTTGCCGATCATCACACCACCCTTCGTTATCGGGCTGGCGATGATCTTGTTGTTCGGCCGGGCCGGTGTGGTCAGCCAGTTCATGGATTGGGCCTTTGATATCGAGCCGAGCCGCTGGATCTACGGGTTCACCGGCATCTGGCTGGCGCAGATGCTGGCATTCACGCCGATTGCCTTTCTTGTCCTGATCGGCGTGGTCGAGGGCGTCAGCCCGTCGATGGAGGAAGCCGCGCAGACGTTGCGCGCCGATTCCTGGACGACCTTTACCACCGTATCCTTCCCGCTGATGCGGCCGGGGCTCGCCAACGCCTTCCTGCTCGGCTTTATCGAAAGCATGGCGGATTTCGGCAATCCGTTTGTGCTTGGCGGCAATTACGGGGTGCTGTCGACAGATATATTCTTTGCCATTGTCGGCGCGCAAAACGATCAGGGCCGCGCCGCCGTGCTGGCGATCGTGCTGTTGGTGTTTACCCTGACGGCGTTCTATGTCCAGCGCCGTTGGGTGGGAAAGAAATCCTATGTCACGGTCACCGGCAAGGGCGATTCCGGCCTCCATGCGGCGCTGCCAAAACGCCTCACCTGGGCGATTTTCGCCATCGTCATACCGTGGACGGCGATGATGCTGGTGATCTATTGCATGGTGATGTTCGGCGGGTTTGTCGAGACCTGGGGCCGCGACCATTCCTTCACCTGGCGTCACTATGCGGAAGCCTTTTCGATTACCAGCGGCGAATTCGGGCTGGTGTGGACCGGTTCGGCGTGGAACTCGTTCTGGACGACGATCACCATTTCGGCCATTGCCGCGCCGCTGACAGCGGCGGTTGGCCTGTTGACCGCCTATCTGCTGGTCCGGCAAAAGTTCGCTGGCCGGCTATTGTTTGAGTTTGGCACGATGTTGAGCTTTGCCATCCCCGGCACGGTGATCGGCGTCAGTTATATTCTGGCATTCAATATTCCACCGATCGAGATCACCGGTACCGGCATCATCCTGATCATCTGCTTCATGTTCCGCAATATGCCGGTGGGCCTGCGAGCCGGTGTGGCGGCGATGAGCCAGCTGGACAAAAACCTCGACGAGGCATCGCTGACCCTTGGCGCCAACAGTTTCACGACGGTGCGCAAGGTCATATTGCCGCTTTTGCGCCCGGCCATCGCCGCGGCACTGGTGTTCAGCTTCGTGCGGGCGATCACATCGGTCAGCGCGGTGATATTTCTGGTTTCCGCCGACTATCACATGGCCACCGCCTATATCATCGGCCGGGTCGAGAACGGCGATTATGGCCTGGCGATTGCCTACTCATCGGTGCTGATCCTGGTCATGCTGGCGGCGGTCAGCCTGGTTCAGCTGCTGGTCAGCGAGCGCAAACTCGGCCGCCGTTCGGCAACTACCAAACCGGCCGGGGACGATCCGCCCGGGCAGAAAAAAATAGGAGCGGTCGCTTGACCATCAAAAGCAATGCTTCGCCGGTGCTATTTGACACAGTGACCAAGGCCTATGGCGATGTGGTGGCGGTCGATGCCATTTCCCTTTCAGTTGCGCCGGGCGAACTGGTGACGCTGCTTGGTCCGAGCGGCTGCGGCAAGACCACGACTTTGCGGCTGATCGCCGGGTTGGAAATGGCAACGTCGGGACACATTTTTATTGGTGACACGGATGTCACCAAGCTTCCCGCCACTGCCCGCGATGTGTCCATGGTTTTTCAGTCCTACGCGCTGTTTCCCCATATGAGCGTTTCGGAAAATGTCGGCTATGGCCTGAAGGTTAGCGGCATCAAGAAGGCCGAGACCCGCGATCGCAGTCAGGATGCGCTGGATTTGGTCGGCCTTACGGATCTTGGCCAGCGGATGCCGAGCGAATTGTCCGGCGGCCAGCAACAGCGGGTTGCTGTTGCCCGTGCGCTGGTTCTTGAACCGCAGGTTTTGCTGTTTGACGAGCCGCTGTCGAACCTTGATGCCAAGCTGCGCCGTCGGGTGCGCGAGGAAGTGCGTGAAATCCAGCAAAACCTCGGACTGACCACGGTCTATGTGACCCACGATCAGGAGGAGGCGCTGGCGGTCTCCGACCGGATCGTGGTGATGCGCAATGCCAATATTGCGCAGGAAGGCACGCCCCGGGAACTGTATGAACGCCCGGCCGACACGTTCGTTGCCGACTTTATCGGCGACGCCAATATCGTCGATGCGCAGATTATTGCGGTCGATGGCGATGATGCGCAGGTTTCGATCGGCAATCTCACCATGGCGATGCCGCACCGCAATGCCGGTCCGGGGCCGGTGCAACTTGCGATCAGGCCGGAAGCCATCCATCCAATCGTCATTGATGCCGACAATACCGGGAACGGAGATGGCGGCAGCCTGTCCGGCACAGTCAGCAAGGCGACGTATCTGGGCAGCCATTTTGAATACACGATTGAGACGGCACTTGGCGCGTTGTTTGCGATTGATCCAAGGATCGATGCGCCGGTTCTTGAAGGTCAGGCGATTGGCATCGAACTGGCAAGCCGTGGTGTGACGATTATCGGCGACCGGTCATGAATTTTCGCCGGTTGCCCGGCTGATCTCCGGCGTTCAGATGCTCTTGTCAAGTCAGGTCGCTTTCACGCGACGACAAGAGGCTTTTCGAAAACCAGCGCTGGAATACCAGCAAGAGCAGAAAAGTCGGCACGATCGACAGCACGATCAGCGCCATTCCCGGCCCGGATTCCTGACCGATCAGGCGCATGCCGCGCACCAGCGTATAGTGCTCCTCGCGGGTTGTGATCATCAGCGGCCACAAATACTGGTTCCAGCCGATCATGAAGGCGATCATGAACACGGCGCCAGCGCGCGGGCCTGACAGCGGCACAATAAAATCCACAAAAAAGCGCAAGGGTCCGGCGCCATCGAGTATGGCTGCTTCCAGATATTCCCTTGGCAGGGTCAGATAATATTGCCGAAAGAAAAATGTACCCAGCGCCGTTGCCAGCACCGGCAGGATGATCCCGGCATAGGTGTCGATCAGGCCGAGGTTGGCGGTCACCACGAATGTTGTGATGACCCGGGATTCAAGCGGGAACAGCAATGTGACAAACACCACCCAGAATACCGGACCGGCCCAGCGAAAGTTGAAAAACACCACGGCATAGGCGGTAAACAACGAAATCAGCGTGGTGAGCGCGCCGACGCCGACGCCGACAATCAGCGAATTCTTGAGCATTGCCGCCGGCGTAACCTTGTCGCTGAAGCCGCCTTCAAAGGACAGGGAAGAACAACCGGGCAGAGAATTCGCATCTTCCGGTTCGGCAACGGGAACGACGGATGCAGTGTTTCAAATCGCCTGGATCAGCGCAGAGATTTCTCTCCACCCACACCGCCTTCTACAACACCTTCAATATCCAACGTCATCTTATTTCCCGAAAGACACTACGCCAGTTTCGCAATGACGCAATGACGCAATGAGGGTATGGCAGGCCGCATCGGCAGCGGTGTGACCCAACTTTCCCGCCGGATTTGCGCTGCTGCGGTTCGATAACGTGACAACGCCGTGCCGTTGCCAGACAGCTGAACGAACGACCTCGAAAGACTTTGCAATACCAAACGCCGGCCGAGAGATTTGCGGAATGTGTTGCCTCGATCGGTTGAATCCGCATGGACCTTGGAGCGGAATTAGTTAATTGTGATTCTGATTATAGAATATACGGCAAAAGCCGAGGGGAGGATAAGATGAAATTATCAATTGCGGCCCTAGCCGTCGCGACGTGCGTTGCAAGTCCAGTGATGGCACAGACAGAGGTCCAGTTTTGGCATGCCTTCACAGGTGCGAACGGCGACCGTCTTGCGGCGCAAGTTGAACTCTTCAACAAAAGCCAGGATGTCTACACCGTGGTTCCCAGTGTTAAGGGCAACTATTCCGAAGCCCTGAACGCCGGGATCGCGGCGTTCCGTGCCGGCGAGCAGCCGCATATCTTGATGGTCTTCGAGGTCGGAACCGCGACCATGATGGGCGCAAAGGGTGCGATAAAGCCGGTTTACAAAGTCATGGAAGAGGTAGGGGTGGAGTTTGACCCCGATATCTACATCGGGTCCGTCAAGGGATACTATACCACGTCCGAAGGAGAGATGCTGTCGCTGCCCTACAACTCGTCGACGCCGGTCCTTTGGGTGAACCGGGACTTGCTGGAACAGGCGGGAATTGACCCCGACGTTGATCTGTCGACATGGGAGAAAGTGGACGAGATTCTGACAAAGCTCAAGGACGCGGGCGTCGGATGCCCGCTTGTCACCGCTTGGCAAAGCTGGATTCATCTTGAGAACCTGTCCGCCTATCATGACGTCCCCTTCGCCACGAAGGAGAACGGTTTTGGCGGCACCGACACCGAGCTGTCGCTCAACGGGCCGGTTCAGGTTCAGCATATCTCGAAGATGGGCGAATGGGCAAAAGACGGTAAGTTCATCTACACCGGCCGTCGCAACGAAGGTGGTGCAAACTTCAGGGGTGGTGAATGCGCTCTCTTTACCGAGAGCTCGGCCGGTTATGGCGGCATCAACGCCGAGGCGAAATTCGACTTCGGCATCCGCCCGCTGCCCTACTGGGAAGGCGTCGAAGGCGCGCCCCGGAACACGATTATCGGCGGCGCATCGCTGTGGGTGATGGAGGGTCACGAGGCCGACGAATATAAGGGCGTCGCTGAGTTCCTGAATTTCCTCTCTACGCCCAATGTACAAGCCAAGTGGCATCAAGATTCGGGGTATCTGCCCATCACCGCAGCGGCGTCCGACCTGACCCGTGAACAGGGCTTCTACGACGGGAACCCTGGCACCGACATCGCCGTGAAGCAGATGACGGCGAATGAGCCGACGGCAAACTCCAAGGGCCTGCGGCTTGGGTCGTTCGACCAGATCCGCGGGATCATCGACGAAGAGCTCGAGGCAGTGTGGTCCGGCGACAAGGACGCGCAAACGGCGCTCGACAGCGCGAAGGAGCGGGGCGACCGGCTTCTGCGTCGTTTCGAGCAGGCGAACCGCTGACGAAGGCATGAGCCGCGGCCTGGGCGGGACTTTCTGCCCGGGCCAAACGCCGACCAAGATGGAAAAACGTGTTACATTCAAAGGTTGGCTGCTGCCACTGCTGCTGATCACGCCGCAGGTGCTGATATCTGCGGTCTTCTTCTTCTACCCGGCGGGACAAGCGATCTGGCAGTCGCTTTTCATCGCGGACCCCTTCGGGTTGTCGATGCAGTACGTCGGTCTCGGGAATTTCGAATTCCTTCTGTCCGACCCGTATTACCGAGGGTCGTTTGTGACGACAGCGATTTTTTCGACATTCGTCACGCTTGTATCGATGGTCCCGGCGCTGTTCCTCGCGGTCCTCGCGGACCGGCTCATAAAGAGTGCCGGCGTCTATCGGACGCTCCTTATCTGGCCCTATGCGGTCGCTCCGGCAGTCGCTGGGGTTCTCTGGCTCTTCATGTTCAACACTCGCGTTGGCGTGGTGGCTTGGTACCTCGGTATTCTCGGCTATGACTGGAACCACGTGCTGAACGAAGCCGAGGCCATGGGCCTTGTGGTAGTCGCCTCCGCCTGGGGGCGGATCAGCTACAACTTCCTGTTCTTCTTCGCCGCGCTGCAGGCCGTGCCAAGATCCCTGATAGAGGCAGGGGCGATCGACGGGGCACATTTTTGGAGGCGGTTTTTCACAATCGTGCTGCCTCTTCTGTCCCCGACGACCTTCTTTCTACTCGTCGTCAACATCGTATATGCTTTCTTCGAGACATTCGGCGTCATCCATACCATCACGTCGGGCGGCCCGCAGCAGGCGACGACGACCCTCGTCTACAAAGTTTACAAGGACGGATTCGTCGGACAGGACCTTGGGTCGTCTGCCGCGCAGTCCGTGATCCTGCTGGTCGTGGTCGGAATACTTACGATCGTCCAGTTCAAGTTCATCGAGAAGCGAGTGCACTACTGATGGCGGGGTCGGTTGAGTCAGTGCGCGAACCACCGGCAGGCATGGTCGAGAAACGGGGGCGATCGCTCTGGTTCACGCACGTCCTGATGATCCTTGGCATCCTCGTAGTATTCTTTCCGATCTGGCTCGCCTTCGTCGCCTCGACCGTCACACAGCCCGAGATCGCGCGGCCACCGATGCCGCTCCTGCCTGGTGGTCACCTCTTGGAGAATTACAGCAAGGCACTGTTTGCGGGCGTCAACGTGCCGGTCGCGACCATGCTATTCAATTCGATGGTCATGGCCATTGGCATAGCGGTTGGAAAAATCGTCATCTCTCTGCTGTCGGCGTTCGCCATTGTCTATTTCCGCTTCCCGCTCCGGAACATCTTTTTCTGGCTGATCTTCCTGACGCTAATGCTGCCCGTCGAGGTGCGCATCGTGCCGACTTACGAAGTCGTGGCGAGCTTCGGAATGCTCAACAGCTACGGCGGGCTGATACTGCCGCTGATCGCGTCGGCGACGGCGACCTTCCTGTTCCGTCAGTTTTTCCTCACCGTGCCGGACGAGTTGGCCGAAGCTGCCCGCGTCGATGGTGCACGCCCGATGCGGTTCTTCTGGGACATTTTGCTGCCAATGAGCCGCACAAACGTCGCGGCGCTTTTCGTAATCCTCTTCATCTACGGCTGGAACCAGTATCTCTGGCCACTTCTGATAACCACCGACCCCGAAATGAACACCATCGTCATGGGCATAAAGCAGATGTTCCCGTCGGGCGACGATATCGCCGACTGGCCGGTCATCATGGCGGCCTCGATCCTTGCCATGATTCCGCCGGTGATCGTCGTTGTCTCGATGCAGAAACTGTTTATCCGTGGCCTTGTCGACAGCGAGAAATAGCAACCATGGCGACCGTAGACCTCGAGAACGTGAAAAAGCGATTTGGCCCGACTGAAGTGATTCACGGCGTCAGCGTGGCGATCGAGGACGGCGAATTTGTCGTCATCGTCGGACCTTCGGGCTGCGGCAAGTCCACACTTCTACGGATGGTCGCGGGGCTTGAAAGCGTAACCGAAGGTGAGGTCCGGATCGGCGGCAAGCGGGTCAATGACGTTGAGCCGATGGACCGTAACATCGCTATGGTGTTCCAGAACTATGCTCTCTACCCACACATGTCGGTACGTCAGAACATGGGTTACGGGCTCAAGATCGCCGGTCTGTCGAAGGATGAAATTGAAAGCAAGGTGCGTGAGGCCGCAACGCTCCTGCAAATCTCCGACTACCTCGATCGCAAACCGAAGGAGCTCTCAGGCGGGCAGCGGCAGCGCGTCGCGATGGGACGCGCGATCGTGCGCGAGCCAGCTGTGTTCCTGTTCGATGAACCGCTCTCGAACCTCGATGCCAAGTTGCGCGTACAGATGCGGATCGAGATCAGAGAGCTTCAGTCAAATCTGGGTGTGACGTCGCTCTACGTCACGCATGATCAGGTCGAGGCGATGACGATGGCCGACCGGATGATCGTGATGAACGGCGGCCATGCCGAACAGATCGGAACGCCGCTCGAGGTCTACGAGCGACCAGAGACACTCTTTGCCGCACAGTTTATCGGCTCGCCCTCGATGAATGTCTTCGATGTAAATGTGGAAGGCGGGCAGATCACGTTGGAGAATGGCGCGATCCTTTCGGCTCCGGTCACACATGGCGGGCCCGTCAAGCTTGGGATTCGACCCGAACACCTCTTCTCCGATCCCTCCGGTCCCATTGCGGTCGATGTTCACCTCTCCGAACCTCTCGGAGCGAACACGTTGCTCCACGGTCGCATGGAAGGAAGCGGCGAGCCGATGGTTTGCAGCTTGCCCGGCGTGCACCGGATTGCCCGCGAAGGTCAAAAGATAAGATTGAGCACGGCACCAGAAAACCTACATTTTTTTGGACCCGACAATGGTCGCCGACTCCTATGAATTGACTCACTTCGGTCCTTTGAGGAAGGTCTCCGAATGGCAGCTTGGGGCGGCAATTGGGTGCTGTCAGACTAAAACGAACCGGTCTCAGTTAGCCAGGATCGACCTGAATTACGCGGCAAGAAGTTGACGCCATTCGGCAAGTGAATGCCGCTCAGACCGTATCCGATTGCCAATATGGGGCGTTCCGGTCAGGCGGCGCGTTGCGCGTTGCGATATCTGGAAGGCGGCATTGCGGCGATGCGACGCCCTGCATTTGAAGGCAACCTCTTTTCGGCCAACTGAATGACGTTGAGGCGGTGTGAACCCTTGTCGCTCCTCGGCGCTGGTCGGCCAATATGACGTAGATCCGCTGGCGATGTTCCATATTGGTCGGTTGTTGTCTGGCCAGACCGGCGTCGAAATCGAACTGACGGAAAGCTGGGCGTTGGAAAAACCGGTTCCGACTATTTCGATTGCGCTTTAGCGGGCGCGCCAGGCCTGGGTCTTTTTCAGTACGCCCCGCGATGCCAGCAGATGGACAATCCGCGCGGCGGCATTTGTGTAGAAGATCATCATTCCCATCGCCGCGGCCGGGGCAATGTCGCCGGCGTCATCCATATTCAAAACGGCAACGGAGGCCAGCGTCGTATCGGAGGAATAAAGGAACACCACAGCCGATACCGTCGTCATGGCGTTGACGAACAGATAGATTGAAATATCGAACACCGCCGGCAGGCAGACCGGCACGGTGACCCGCGCAAACAGCTTGTAGAAGGGCTGTTTCAGCGAGGCTGAAACGGACTCAAACTCGCGGTCCATCTGTTTCAGCGCGGTCACCGCGGTGAGGTGGGAGACCGTGTAGAAGTGAGTCACGGTGCACACGACGAGAATCGCCATGGTGCCGTAGATGAAGTTCAGCGGATTGGCCGGATTGTTGAAAAAGAAGATATAGGCCAGACCAAGCACCATGCCGGGGATGGCCATCGGCAACATGGCCAGAAACTGGAAGGTCGCCCGGCCGGTGCGGAAGCCCTGGGTCTTTTCAACCATATAGGCACCGGTGAAGACGATCAGGGTGCCGAAAAACGCGGTCAGAAGCCCCAATTTGATGGAGTTTCGATACGAATCCCAGCCGCCGCCATCCATCAGGTCGAAGGCGTAGTTCTTGAGGCTCAGACTGAGATCGTAGGGCCAGAACTTGATCAGCGCAGCGTATTGGCAAACGGCCAGAATGCCGATGATGAACACGGCGATCAGCGAACAATAGATCAGGCAAATCCGGTCAAAGCTTTTGTTCGGGTTTGGCGTATAGGGGACGGATTGCGAGGTCAGCAGTGCCACCTGTCGTTTCTGCACGATCCGGTCGACCGTGAAGGCGATCAACGCGGGAATAAGCAGGACGACCGAGACCACGGCGCCCATTTCAAAATTCTGCTGGCCGATCACCTGTTTGTAGATATCGACCGCCAGCATGTTGTACTGACCGCCAATGACCTTGGGCAGGCCGAAATCGGTGATGACCAGGTTGAACACCACGAACGCCGCCGAGATCAGGCCGTAGCGGGCGCCGGGGATGGTGACGGTCCAGAAGGTTCGCCAGCGGCTGGCGCGCAGCGACACCGACGCCTCATACAGCCGTGAATCCGAGATCGCCAACGCTGTCATGATGATGATCATGGCGTGGGGAAAGGTGAAAAACACCGAGCCGATGACGATGCC
>CAXMRP010000133.1:0-9716 GCA_964196155.1 uncultured Polyangiaceae bacterium | reverse complement strand
TCGCGGTGTCGATGAAATAGATATTGGAGAAGGGAAAGCCGGAACCGTCCTGCTGGCCATATTCCTCAAACGCGAACGTTGCGCCATCGGGCGAAAATCCGTTGATGGCGCGTTCTGAAAAATCACCGGCTGATGCCGCGGTGGAAACCAATATGGCGGTGATAACCTGCATCCCCATGGTCATCGTGCGCCATAAGGTGCGGGTCTGGCCTGTCAGCATTGGGTACCGCGCGCCTGTTCGGCGGCGTTGCGAATTGCTGCAATATTATCGGCATAGTCGTTGGTCTTGCCGGTAAATACCGCAGAGCCGGCGACCAGCACGTTGGCGCCGGCGCGGGCGGCTTCGGCTGCTGTCTTGCGGTTGATGCCGCCATCGACCTCGATATCGATGTCGCGGCCGCTGACCATGGTGCGAACCTGCGCGATTTTCTCCAGCATGGCCGGAATGAAGGCCTGACCGCCAAAGCCGGGATTGACGGTCATCACCAGCACGAGATCGATGCGGTCCAGCACATGGGCTATGGCCGATGGTGGCGTTGCCGGATTGAGCGCGACGCCGGCGCGTTTTCCCGCTGCGCGGATGGCTTGCAGGGACCGATCCAGATGCGGTCCGGCCTCGGCATGGACCGTGATGATGTCGGAACCGACAGCTGCGAAATCATCGAGATAGGGATCGGCGGGCGCGATCATCAAATGGGTGTCGAAGGGCATCGCAGCCGACTTGCGGATGGCCTGAACAAACGGCGCGCCAAATGTGATGTTGGGCACGAAATGGCCATCCATGATGTCGAGATGCAGCCAGTCAGCGCCCGCTGCGGCAATCGCCCGGATTTCAGCGTCTGGCGTGGAAAGGTCCGATGCCAACAATGAGGGCGCAATGATGAGGGGGCGAGTCATGGTTTGCGATTTTCCATCTGGTCGGTATCGGCGGCATCGCCTAGGGCCTAGCGCGGCCTTCTTCACCCCGCAAGGCCCGCTTGGCAAGCGGCGCCGCGATCAGGGGCAGCAGATAGATCGGAAACTGGGCCAGGGCAAACCACAGCCAGGTATCGGGGGGCAGGCTGGCGCCTACAGCGGCCGGCATCAGGCCCATATTGCGGTTTGAGGCGGCAAAGGCCGCGGTTATCGCCCGAACCGGACCGAATTTGCGCAGGCGCAGCATGGTTGTTGCCATAATCGCGCCGGCGACCAGGAACGTCAGGGCGACGATGATTGTCACCCGCGCCGGGTCGTCGATGAATTGCAGCGTCGCATCGCCCATCAGCGCGACGATAAAGACAAACAGCAGAACAACGTTGATACCATCCAGCATGTCCTTGGCATCAGCAAGCTGTTTGCCGCCGGCAAAACGGCGCGCGAGCATCGCGGCACAGGCAGCCAAGCCCATCAATGCGCCAAGGCGTATGCCGAGCTGGACCGGATCGATCGATACCGCATCGCCGGCCCACAAGGTGACGATGACCGGTGCGACAAACGGCGTCAGCGCCATGCAGGTTACCAGCATGGCTAGCGAGTAGGCGGCATCAAGGCCCAAAAATGCGGCAAAGGCTGGCGAGGACACCACTGGCGGCGCACTGACCATCAATATGATACCGACGGCCAATCCAGGCGTTGCCAGCGTTCCGACAAAGCCAACGGGAAGGGGAATGAGAAAGGAAAGAATATAAAGGCCGGCACCGATCAACAGGGGTATGGCGACCATTGTCCAGATTGCCGCGATGAATACCTGCCGACGCGCGCTCGCAAGACGGCGCAAATCGTCCGATCCAATTCGGGCGAAGGCCATGGTCAACAGGGCAAATACGGCCAGCGGCAGAAAAGGCCGGGCAAGAACCGCAAGGTGGGGCAGAGCGAGGCCGGCAATCAGGCTGGCGGCGACGGCACGGGTGCCCTGGCGGCCCAGCCAGTTGAGGGCGCGAACGATTGGCATACCCGCTCAGGCTTTCGTCACGCAGGCGAACCGGTCCTGCCAGGTCGGCAACACATCGCCGGGTTCAGCTGTGGCCTTGTAAACGCCCATGGCAATGGCGCGGGCAAGCGTCGTGGTGGCGATGGCCCCAATATCCTTGAGCTGATGGACCGGATCGGCAGTCGGTGTCGCTGGGTGGTTCTCAGCTGTCGACAGGGCGAAAACAATGTCGCCATCGAACGGGGTGTGGACGGGATAGATGGCGATCGCCAGGCCGTCATGGGCGGCGATCGCGACCCGCTTCAGTTGTGCTTTGGTGAGCGGTATGTCCGTGACAATGACGCCCAAAGTTGTGTTGGTATTCCGTTCCGCATCGGATTTTACCAGCGGTTCAGCCATATCCGGCGTGACAGATTCCGGAAAGCCCAGCGCGCCGAACTCGCCGTCCTGTTCGCAGGCCGCGGCGCGAAAATGCGGACCGTCGCCAAAAGTAACACGGCCGCTGGGATTGACGGCGGCAATAGCGGCGATGTGGCCGCCGCCGGGGAGATTCGCGATTGCCGCGCCAAAGCCACCCTTGAGATTCTGCGTCGTGGCCCCGGCGCCGACACCGATGCTGCCGACAGCGAATTCGCGACCGGCGTTCTGTGCGGCTTTAATGCCCAAATCCCTGTAGGGATTGGCCAAAGGGTCGCCACCGGTCGGGTTGTGCGGGCCGGGCAGGGCGGTCTTGTCGCCGCCATTGACCAGATCGAAAATGATGGCGGCCGGGACGATCGGTATGATGTGGCCGCGCGCATTGAATCCGCGACCCTCGCGCGCCAGCCAGGCAGCAGCGCCATCGGCGGCGGCCAGACCAAACGCCGATCCGCCGGACAGGGTAATGGCATCAATGCGGTCGACGGAATTTTCCGGCGCCAGAAGATCGGTTTCACGTGTGCCGGGGCAACCGCCAGCGGTATGAACCGCTGCGATTGCGGGGCGGTCGGGCAAAATGACCGTGGTACCGGATTTCAGCCGAGCATCGGTAGCGTGACCGATCTTGAAGGCGAAGGGTGTTTTCATTTGCCGATAGATTGCATGGCGGTGGGCATTCGGCCAATTGCAAAACCGAAATGCAACCGGCTTTACAGAACAAAAAAGGCCCCAGCGCTCGTCGCCGGGGCCGATTTCTCACGCCAGTACGGCGTTGTCCAGATCCTTACTGGACCAGATAGTCGTAGGTGCCGTTGTTCCACTCGTAGAAGACATAACCCGGCAATTTCACATCGCCCTTGCCGTCAAATGTCAATTCACCCAGCACTGTGGTGAATGTTCCGGCGTTGAGGGCATTATTGATGTCATCGAAGCCTGTGCCGCCGGCGGTTGTCGCTGCCTGTGCCCAAGCCTGGATCGCGGCATAGGTGTAAAGCACATAGCCTTCCGGCTCGATGCCCATGCCACGGAACGTTTCGACCAGTTCGGCAACGCCTTCATTCTTGCGCGGATCCGGCGAGAAGGTCATCAGCGTGCCCTTGCCGGCGTCGCCGGTGATGGCCCAATACTCATCGGTCACCAGTGCGTCACCAGAAACCAGAACCGTGTCCAGCCCCTGATCGCGCATCTGGCGCGCCATCAAACCGGCTTCGGTGTGGTAGCCACCGACATAAAGGACACCAATACCTTCTGATTTCAGCTTGGAAACCAGCGCGGTATAGTCTTTTTCGCCAGCAGTATAGGCTTCGTACATGTCAGCGTTTTTGCCGGCCGCTTCCATTGCCTTTTTGGTTTCGTCAGCCAGGCCCTTGCCGTAGGCGGTCTTGTCGTGAACGACGGCGACCTTCTTGTCGGCAAAGTTTTTGGCCAGGAACGCACCGGCAACAGCGCCTTGCTGATCATCACGACCACACACGCGGTAGGTGCCACCATCAGCATTGGGGCGTTCGTCGGTAAATTTCGGGTTGGTCGAAGCCGGCGAAATCTGGACTATGCCTTCTTCGGAATAAACCGCAGAAGCCGGTATCGATGAACCGGAGCAGAAATGCCCGGCCATGAACACGACGCCCTTGCCGGCCATCTGGTTGGCAACAGCAACGGCCTGCTTGGGATCGCAGGCGTCATCGCCGACTTCCAGAACGAGTTGTTCGCCATTGACGCCGCCGGCTGCATTGATGTCGGCAACGGCCTGTTGGGCGCCGGCCTTCATCTGTTCGCCGAACGAGGCGTACTGTCCGGTCATCGGGCCTGCGGTGGCGATAAGGATTTCCGCCCACGCCGCGCCTGTCATCGCGAACGACAGGGCCACGCCTGCCAAAAGTGCTCTTTTCATAATCTCTCCCTTACTCTTCCAATTGGCCGGCACCTGGCCTTGAGGGCTGTGCCGGACTGAAGTCACACGGATCAGTTTGCCGTGTCCTGGCTGCATTTAAGACGATTTTCTTCTGCAATGAAACGGTATTCGACTAATTTCCGGGCTTTGCACGCTCGGTCCGGCGCCACGACATCGGACCCCGGCGCTGATAAAGAAACGAATATTGTGTCGACATCTGGTCGGCACGGGTAATTTGGCGCCCGAGCGCTGCCATGGCGAAAAGCACGATAAAATCTACGATGAAATAATATCCCGAAGTCGCAATATTGCCGACAGGCAGCAGAAATGTGCCGCCAAACAGGCTGAAGTGGAAGAAGCGCACGGCAACGCACAAGAGGAAGATATAGACGATCAGGCGCAACCAGGGTTGCCATTCGCGGGCCATGGTGCGGCCGGCCATAAAGGATGCGCCACCACCGAGAACGACGGTGACGAAGAAGAAAACGAGGAACGATATTTCCCAGATCATGGTTAGCGCCCGCCCTCAAGGTACGCGGCCCGAACTTCTTCCTTGGCAAGGAGTTCCTTGCCGGTGCCAGTAATGGTGATTTCACCATTGACCATCACATAGCCGCGATGGGCCAGGTTCAGGGCGTGGTAGGCGTTTTGTTCCACCAGGAACACAGTCAGCCCCTGTTCGCGGTTCAGATCGCGAATGACGTTGAAGATCTGTTTGACGATCATCGGCGCCAGGCCCAGGGACGGCTCGTCGAGCAACAAAAGTCTGGGCCGGCTCATCAGCGCCCGGCCGATGGCGAGCATTTGTTGTTCGCCGCCGGACAGGGTACCGCCGCGCTGGTCGCGCCGGTCTTTCAGCAGCGGAAACAGGTCATAGACCTTGGCGACATCGGTATCGAATGTGTCCTCGCCGGTAATCGCGGCGCCCATCTGGAGATTTTCCAGGACGGTCATGCGCGGAAAGATGCGCCGCCCCTCTGGTGACTGGGCGATCTTGCGCGAGACGATTTCGTGGGTCGGCAGTTTGGTAATGTCGTCGCCGTCATAGGTGATGGTTCCGGCGCTGGCGCGGGGATTGCCGCAGATCGTCATCATCATCGTAGATTTGCCGGCGCCGTTGGCGCCGATCAAAGTGACGATTTCGCCCTCATTGACGTCGAGATCGACGCCGCGCAACGCGATGATCTTGCCATAATGGGTTTCAACGCCGCGCACGGACAGGAGCGGTTGCGGGGTGCCGTTGGCGCTCATGATGCGGCTCCGGTATCGGCGCCGGCGAAATCCGGTTCGATGTCCGCCACTTCCTCATCTTCGACCCCTAGATAAGCGGCGATGACGCTGGGATCGGTGCGCACGAATTCCGCCGATCCGTCGGAGATCTTCTCGCCATAGTCGAGCACGACGATATGGTCGGATATCTCCATCACGACACCCATGTCGTGCTCGATCAGCAGCACCGAGGTGGCGTGTTCGGAGCGGATAAACTGCAGGAGCTCGTTGAGCTGTGCCGATTCGCGCGGGTTGAGGCCGGCGGCCGGCTCATCCAGGCACAAAAGATGCGGATCGGTGCACATGGCGCGGGCGATTTCCAGGCGGCGCTGGTCGCCATAGGGCAGGTCGGCGGCCGGATCGTCGGCGCGGTCGACAAGATTGGTGTGCTCCAGCCAATAGACCGATTTTTCAATCGATGCCTTTTGCGCCCGGGCAAAACCGGGAATGTTGATGATGCCGCCGAATGTGAAGCCCGATGCCAGCATGAGCGGGTTATGCTGGGCCACCATAAGGTTTTCCAGAACCGTCATGCCGGCAAACAAGCGGATGTTCTGGAAGGTCCGGGCGACTTTGGCGGATCTGGATATCTCAAAATCCGCCATCCGTTCCAGAAGATAGGCAGCTTGATCGCCAGATCTGCTCCACTGGGCACTTGATGCGGTCAGCGCAGCAATCCGGTCATCGGCGGAATCTGAACCGTGGCGCATGACGATGCGGCCTTCGGTCGGTTTGTAAAAACCGGTCACGCAGTTGAACACGGTCGTTTTTCCAGCGCCATTGGGTCCAATCAACGCTGTGATATCGCCACGACCAACGTTGAAGGACAGGTCGTTGATGGCCACCAGCCCGCCAAAGCGCATGGTGAGATGCTCGACCGTGAGCACGGGTTGGGTGTCCCAGTTTGCCAAATTGCCGGTAGTTTCTGTCATGTTATCGCCGGTGCCAAGATCATCGGGCGTTAATGGCCTTCGCCCTGACTGACCAGATCGGCGGAAATGGCTTTCCGCGATTTCAGGGCAACCGTCGGCTGGCGGGTGGATATCAACCCGCGTGGCCGCCATACCATGATCAAAACCATGGAAAGGCCGACAATCAACATCCGGTACTCATTCAATTCCCGGAACACTTCAAACGCGGTGTTCAAAAGCAGTGCCGCGATGACCACGCCAAGCTGGCTGCCCAGACCGCCCAACACAACCACCGCCAATATGATGAAACTCTCAATCGCGGTGAAGGATTCTGGCGAGATGAAGCCCTGACGGGTGGCAAAGAAGGAACCGGCGAAACCGCCGAACATAGCGCCGGTGGCAAATGCAGTCAGCTTGGTGTTGACCGTGTTGATGCCGAGCGACCGGCAAGCAATTTCATCTTCGCGGAGCGCCTCCCAGGCCCGACCGAGCGGCAAGCGGCGCAGGCGCAGGGTGACAAAGTTGGTGATCAACGCCATCATCAAGATTATGTAATACAGATAAATGATGCGTTGGAGCGGGGAATAATCAAGGCCAAAGACATCGGCAAATCCCCCTTCGCCGCGCTTGAATTCGATGCCGAACAGGGTCGGCCGGGGGATGCGGGAAATGCCGTCGGGACCATTGGTCAGTTCGTACCAGTTCAACAAAACAATGCGGATAATTTCGCCGAAAGCCAAGGTGACGATCGCCAGATAATCACCGCGCAGGCGCAGCACCGGAAAGCCGAGGATCAGGCCCCAGAATGCGGCCAGGATGCCGGCTAACGGCAGGCAGACCCAAAAGCCGAGATCGAAATTTTGCGCCAGAAGGGCGAACGCATAAGCGCCAACGGCGTAAAAGGCGACATAGCCAAGATCGAGCAGGCCGGCGAGCCCGACAACGATATTCAGGCCCCAACCGAGCATGATGTAGGTAAGCACCACTGTGGCCTGATCGACCACATAGCGATCAGCAAACGGCATGAAGGGCAGGAGGATGGCGAAGGCTACCGCAACTGGGCCGATCACGTTCAGGATATTGGGAAGGCGGGAGAGGAGACCCTTGCCGCTGGTCGCCGGAAACAATGCCGACTTCAATGCGCCGGCAGTGGATTTGGCGTAGTCGTTCCAGAAAAACAGATTGAGCGCCAGGCGGCCGGCAAAAACCGCTGCGATAACGGCCGCATAGGCGTACCAGCGGGAGGTCAGTTGCAGGCCCCCTGTAACAATGGCGGTTTTCTGCCCGACAAAGAAGAAGAACAGGCCGGCGGCTATTGCCGCGGCGATAGCTGAGTCCTTGATGGCGCTGGCCAGCACTGAGCTGTTGTTACCGGTTAATTCAGCTTTCGCCACGGATCAGACCTTTTCCACTTCCGGCCGGCCGAGAAGACCAGACGGCATGAATATCAGGACAATCACCAAAATGGAGAAGGCGGCGACATCCTTGTATTCGATGGTAAAATAGGCCGACCAGAAGACTTCGATCAGGCCAATCAAAAGACCGCCGAGCATGGCGCCGGGAAGCGATCCGATGCCACCCAAAACCGCCGCAGTGAAGGCTTTCACGCCGGCAAGGAAGCCGATGTAAAAATCAATGACGCCGTAATAGAGCAAAAACATGATGCCGGCGACCGAGGCCATCGCCGCGCCGACAACGAAGGTCAGCGAGATCGTGCGGTCGACATTGACACCCAACAGCGCGGCCATTTTCTGGTCTTGCTCACAGGCGCGCTGGGCCCGCCCGAGCGGTGTCTTGGAGATCAGTGTCGAAAATCCGATCATCAAGAAGAAGGTCGTGATGATGATGATCAGCTGCATATAGGACATTTGCACGTTCAGCGGCTCGCCGGTGGTGGTCTTGCCTTGCATGATCGTCCAACCGCCGGAAATGATCGGTTGCAGCGGCTTCACCTTGGCGTCCTGGCTGACCTGAACGAAATTCTGAAGGGCGATCGACATGCCGATCGCGGTGATCAGCGGCGCCAGGCGAAATGAACCGCGCAAGGGCCGGTAGGCGATACGCTCCACTGTCCAGCCCCACACGGACGTGAACACCATGGAGATGATCAGCACCAGAAACAGCGCGAAAAGCATGAAGGCGAGGCCGGATGCGGCAGTAAGACCAAGAGCAAGAATGGTGATCAGGGCGATAAATGAGCCGACCATGAAAATATCGCCATGGGCGAAATTGATCATGCCGATGATGCCATAGACCATCGTGTAGCCGATGGCGATCAGCCCGTAGATCGACCCCAGCGTCACGCCATTAATCAACTGCTGTACGAAATATTCCATGGTGCCCCGTTATCGCCCGAAATTCCCTTTTACCGGCTATTGGCCCTCTTGCCGACTATTAGCCCGACATTTGTATTGTTGTAAGCCGGTGCGTCCATACAGTGGAACACGTCACAATGCACACGCAAGGGCCGTTTCTGCAATCGGTCCATTCGTCGACTGTGCCAGCAACCGCCGCCGGATTCGGCCTAGCGGTCCAGAAAATCGATTACAGCCCGTTCAAATTCATCACCTTGTTCAATGATTGACAGGTGGGCGGCGTCCAGCTCGTGATATTCCGCACCGGAAATTGCGGCGGCGATGGCGCGGCCATGCTCGGGGGGCGTGGCTTGATCGTGGGTACCGGCGATGACCAGAACCGGGCAGGCGATCTTTGCCGCCTCGGCCCGGACATCCAGATCACGAACCGCGGCGCAACAGGCGGCGTAGCCGGCTGGGTCGGTCTGCGCGATCATTGTACGGATCGGCCGGACGGCGCCAGGGTTTTCCGTCCTGAACCCCGATGTGAACCAGCGCTCCAGAACGGCCTCTTTTATCGAAGCCATGCCGCCGGCATTGACCATTTCGATGCGGCCATTCCAGACTGTGTCCATATCCACGTGTGACACTGTATTGGCCAGGACGACCCGGCGAAAGCGGTCCGGGCGGTTTGCCGCCAGCCACTGGCCGGCCATGCCACCCATGGAGATGCCGCAAAAATCGGCACGCTCAATATCGAGCGCATCCATGATGTCGATAACATCTTCGGACAGTAGCGCATTGGAGTAGGGGCCGGCCGGCACATCCGAGCGGCCATGGCCGCGCTTGTCATAGCGCACAACCTTGCGACTGGTGGCCATTTTTGCGACCAGCGAATCCCACAGATGCAGATCGGTTCCGAGCGAATTGGACAGGATGAACGGTGTTGCCCCGCCGGAGCCGTCGGTGCGCACATTCAGTTCAACGCCGTCGCGGGTTTTGATCATCATGGGGTGGTTTCTTCC
>CAXMRP010000132.1:0-2771 GCA_964196155.1 uncultured Polyangiaceae bacterium | reverse complement strand
TACGCATCAACTCATCCTGCAACCGCAATCGGTTTCCACAGCCACCAGTCGCCAGGAGAATGGCAACACTCGGCCGCTCGCTCCTATTGCCAATAGATTGTGTTTCAGGAACGCAAATAAAGTGGCCAACTGGCGAATTTCTCCTCACAAATTTGTCAGTTACGGTTGCTGAAAGGTAAATACGCGGCGTCAGAAGCCGCAATCAGTGCGCCTGCGTCACTTTCAGCAACGTTCAATTCTACCGACAGCCGTCGCCGACCCCGCCTATTGCGGCGATTTTGTGGACCGACGCCTTCAAACCGTTGGCGGGACACCTATATACGGCTGGCGCGCCCCGTCACATTGTGAAAGCCAACCATCGATGATTCCGAAATGATCAGCGCTCTGGAACTGATTGTCGGGCTCATTGTACTGACCATGGGCGCTGATCTGCTTGTTCGCGGGTCGGTCACGATCGCCAGCTGGCTGAAGGTTCCCCATCTGATTGTCGGCTTGACCATCGTCGCATTCGGCACATCGGCGCCTGAACTGGTGGTGTCGCTTAACGCGGCGCTGGAGGGATCGGGTGGCATCGCCATCGGCAATATCGTCGGCTCCAACATCGCAAATATCCTGATCGTACTTGGCTTGCCCTCGATCATCCGGGCGACCAATTGCCAGGCCAGCGGCGCGATCCGCAACCTTGCCTTCATGATCCTGGTCACGCTGATTTTCCTGTTCATGATCTGGGACGGCACTTTGACCCGGTTTGACGGGATTGTGTTGCTGGCCCTGTTTGCCGGATTTTTTATCGATCAGATTATCTGCACCCGCCGCCACCGGCGCAATTGCGTAAACGACGCCCAAGGCGAAGAGTACACCGCCCCCGCTTCCCGCAACCTGTGGATTGCATCTGCCTATGTGTTGATCGGACTGGTCTGTCTGACGCTCGCTGCCGATGCGGTAGTAGACGGCGCGATGGGCATCGCCCACATGTTCGCCATTTCCGAGACGGCGATCGGCGTCACGATTGTCGCCCTCGGCACTTCCTTGCCGGAACTGGCAACTTCGCTCACGGCTGCCCGGCGCGGCCACACGGCAATGGCCATCGGCAATGCCATAGGCTCCAATATTTTCAACATTCTGGCCATTATGGGCGTTACCGCCGCAATCGTACCGATCGCCGTTCCGGCCGATTTCTTCTCCTTCGAAGTCTGGATGATGGTCGCCGCCGCATTTTTCATCGTGCCATTCGTAGTCTGGTGCATCCCGATCAGCCGGCTGACCGGCACGGTGATGACGCTCGCCTATGCCGCAACCTTGCTGGCCATTCTCGGCGGGCCGGAAGCCAGCGAACCGTCTTCGACCGTTCACCGTGCCGAAATGCCGGTATTGCGTTAATGCTGGGCAGCCGCGCAATTTTTCATTGCGATGAGGCTCATCTGGCGAAATGATCCGGCCCGACAATGGCACTTGAAAAACCGACAACCACCATGGCCGGCACCGGCCCCCAACAGGTGCTGTGGACCGAAAGCAGCCCCAGCACCGGGCTGACTGGCCCACAGGTGATAGCGGCCGCCGTTGCCACGCTGCCCAACGCGCCGGGCGTCTATCGGATGATGAATGCCGATGGCGATGTGCTTTATGTCGGCAAGGCCCGTTCCCTGAGAAAGCGGGTTACAGACTATACCCGCCTCGGTGGCCAAAATCAGCGCATTGCCCGGATGATCCGTTCGACCGCCGCGATGGATTTTGTCCGCACCAAAACCGAGACTGAAGCGCTGCTCCTGGAAGCCAACCTGATCAAGCGGCTGCGGCCACGCTTCAACGTCCTGCTGCGCGACGACAAGAGCTTTCCCTATATACTTATGTCTGGCGATCACGAGGCGCCGGCCATCTTCAAGCATCGCGGCGCCCACAAGCGAAAAGGCCGGTATTACGGGCCGTTCGCTTCCGCCGGCGCGGTCGGTCAGACAATCAATACCCTGCAAAAGGCGTTCCTGATCCGCAATTGCACCGACGCCTACTATACCAGCCGCACCCGCCCCTGCCTGCTGTTCCAGATCAAGCGCTGTGCCGCCCCCTGCACCGGAGAAATCAGCCTGGACGACTACGCCAAACTCGCCGATGAAGCCCACGCCTTCCTCTCCGGCAAAAGCCGGAAAGTAAAGGCCGAACTGGCGGCCGCCATGGAAGCGGCCGCCGAAAAGCTTGACTTTGAGACCGCCGCCATCTGTCGCGACCGGCTCGCAGCCCTATCCCATGTTCAGGCCCGTCAGGACGTCAACACCGCATCAGTTGACGAGGCGGACCTGTTTGCCATTCATCAGGACGGCGGCCAGACCTGTATCCAGGTGTTTTTCTTTCGCACCGGCCAGAACTGGGGCAATCGCGCCTACTATCCCCGCGCCGACCACAGCCTTGAGCCGAACGCCGTGCTGGAGGCGTTTCTGGCGCAATTTTATGACGGCAAGCCCGTCCCCCGGCAAATCCTGACCTCCCTCGAATTTGGCGAACGCGCCTTGCTCGCCGAAGCGCTGAGCGAGCGGGTCGGCTTCAAGGTCCGCATCGATGTGCCAAAGCGCGGTGCCCGCAAGGCGCTGATCGACCAGGCGATGTCCAATGCCCGCGAGGCGCTGGGCCGCAAACTGTCCGACACCGCAACCCAGACAATACTCCTGAATGGCCTGGCGGAAACCTTCGCACTTGCCTATCCGCCGAGACGGATCGAAGTCTATGACAACAGCCACGTCTCCGGTACCAATGCCGTCGGCGGCATGATCGTTTCCGGC
>CAXMRP010000131.1:0-23401 GCA_964196155.1 uncultured Polyangiaceae bacterium | reverse complement strand
ATGCCGATCGTTTTGTGCCACTTCTCTGGACCATGTTTTTGTTTGTCTTGGGCTGCAATCTGATGGGAATGATTCCTTGGCTTGGTTCTCCGACAGGCGCTTTGGCGGTGACCGGGACACTCGCTTTCGTCACGTTTATTGTGGTGATCGGGGCGGGAATGTCGTCTTCGTCGATCCAGCCCGACTGGCGCAGGACCGTCAGCCGCTCCATCAGCCCCTGTAACTCCCGGATGTTCCCGGGCCAGTCGTACTCGATGAGGAGCTTCATCGCCGCGTCCGTGATGCCCTCGACCGCCGGGTGTTGAGAGCGGAGCATGCGCAGGAAGTGACGGGCCAGCAGCGGGATGTCTTCGCGGCGCTCGGCCAGTGCTGGCACTCGCAATGGCACGACACTCAAGCGGTGAAAGAGATCTTCGCGAAACTTGCCCTCGCTGATCTCCTTTTCCAGATCGCGGGCGGTTGAGGACAGGACCCGCACATCGACCCTGACCCGGGTCGAGCCGCCGACCCGCTCGAACATCTGGTCGACCAGCACCCGCAGGATCTTGTTCTGGGTCTCCTGGGGCATGTCGGCCACTTCATCGAGATAAAGCGTCCCGCCATGGGCTTCTTCCAGCGCGCCCACCTTGCGGCCCTGGCCGTTCAGGGTTTCGGTGCCGAACAGTTCGGTTTCCATGCGCTCGGGGGTAATGGCGGCGGCATTGAGTACCACAAACGGCCCGTCGGCACGCCGCGAGCCGGTGTGGATGGCGCGCGCGGTCTGTTCCTTGCCGGAGCCAGAGGGCCCGAGGATCATCACCCGGCTGTTGGTCGAAGAAATGCGCCCGATGATCTGGCGCAACTGGTTCATGGCTGGCGATTCACCGACCATTTCGTTGGCATTGCCGGTCAATTGTTTGAGTTGGGCAACTTCGCGACGCAAACTCGATGCTTCCAGCGCCCGCTCGGCGACCAGCACCAGCCGGTCGGCCTTGAATGGTTTTTCGATGTAATCGTAAGCGCCGCGCTTGATTGCCGAGACCGCGGTTTCGATATTGCCGTGGCCGGAAATGATGACCACTGGCATGTCGGGATGCTGCTTGCGGATTTCGTCCAGCAACGCCAACCCGTCGAGCCGGCTGCCCTGAAGCCAGATATCGAGAAAACACAAGGCCGGCCGGCGGGCGGCGATCACTTCCAGCGCGCTATCGCTGTCAAAGGCAGTGCGGGTCTCGTGACCCTCGTCCTCAAGGATTCCGGCGACGATATCGCGGATATCGGCTTCATCATCTACAACTAGAATATCGGCTGGCATACGCTGTTGTCCTATACGCTTATGATATCGTTTCTGGCTTGGTATTAGAACCGGATTGCGGCGCGGAACCGGTTATTTGGTCATCATCTTGTTCATTGGGGTCTGGTTCGGCGGGGTCTTGTTCGGCGGTCGCGGGCGCGCCGGCACTGGTGATATTCGCATCCTTGTCGGCAGGCGGTTGGATGGCTTGCTTACCGTCGTGGCCGGGATTTTTCGGAAATGCCAGCCGGACGCAGGCACCGGTCTGTCCGGTCTCGCCGGCCTGCCGGTCCAGAAGCGCGATGGTGCCCTCATGCTCTTCCATGATTTTCTGGACGATCGCCAGACCGAGGCCAGTGCCTTTTTCCCGGGTCGTCATATAGGGCTCCAGAAGGCTGTCGCGGCCAGCCGTCGGCAAACCCTTGCCATTGTCCTCAACCTCGACAATGACCTGGGCCTCTTCCTCGCGCACCCGGATCAGGATCTGGCCATCGCCGCGGGCTGATTTGGGCACCGCCTCGATCGCCTCGGTGGCGTTCTTGACGATGTTGGTCATGGCCTGGGTGACCAGCCGGTGGTCGACCGGCGCGCGCGCCGGCGCACCGGGCAGGTCGAGTTTGAAATGGATATCGGGATTGCCGACTTCCTGCAGGAATACCGCTTCCTTGACGACATCGCCCAGGTCGCGAACCTCCATGACCGGCTTGGGCATGCGGGCGAAGGATGAAAACTCGTCGACCATGCGCCGGATGTCGCCAACCTGGCGGACGATGGTTTCGGTGCACTGGTCAAACACCTTGCGGTCGTCGTCGGGAATCCTGGGGGTATAACGGCGGCGCAGGCGCTCGGCGGACAGCTGGATCGGGGTCAGCGGGTTCTTGATTTCATGGGCGATGCGGCGTGCCACATCGGCCCATGCGGAGCGCCGCTGGGCGCCGACCAGATCGGTGATGTCGTCGAGGGTCACCACCAGCCCGTCGCCACCACCGGCGGCGCTTTCGCGGGTAATCTGCACATTGAGGGTGCGCTGGTCGCCCTCGCGCATGAAGCGGATCTGACCGCGGCTTTCGGAGCGCCAGCTCTGGCCGGCCTGATCGACCAGTTCGGAGATATCGGGCAGCACTGCCTGGATCGACTTTCCGGAAATATCGGTTTCGGAAAGGCCGAGCGCCTCGATCGCCGAACGATTGGCCAGGGTGATGTTGTTGTTGGCGTCCAGGCCGATGACGCCGGCCGAAACCCCCGACAACATGGCCTCGATAAAGCGCCGGCGCTCGGTCAGTTCCTCATTGGTGCTCAGCAACTCGTTGCGCTGGGTCTTTAGCTGCGAACTCATGGTGTTGAAGGTTTCGGCCAGCAGAGCCAGATCGCCGGTCGAGCGGCGCGTCGGCACCTGCACATCGAGATTGCCGGCGGAAATCTCGCCGGCCGCCGAAATCAACTGTCTGATCGGTTCAACCAGCCGGTCGGCAAAGCCCAGACCGATCCATATCGCCGACAACAGCACCACCAGCGCCATGCCGACAAACAGGATGGCGAACGCCACCTGCACCCCGAAGCGATTTTCTTCCAGTTGTTTGTATTCATCGGCGTTTTCGTCGGTCAGCCGGACATAGCGCGATACCTTGGGATCGATCGGCCGGACCATGTACAGGTAAACATTGTCAAAACTGGTCAGCTTGATGACACCGCCGACAAGGTTGGTTCCGCCCGGTGATATCAGCGAGGGCTCATCGTCGGAGAGATCCTGGAATATGCTTGCCGGCGGCGACGGCACTTCCAAATTCGAAGGCGTGTCGCCTTTCAGAATAACCGAGCGGTCGGCGCGGATCAGCCAGATCGCCGACAGGCCGCGCAGATTGCCCTGATTGGTCAGGAAGGCGGTGATCGCTGAATTGTTGCTCTCGATATTAGGGGTGACCCGGTTGAACTCGCCGGCCACCGACACAAGGTCGAGGGCGATGATGCGGGTGTGTTCGTCGACATAGGCCTGGGCGACACTGCGCGATGTGTTGACGATGTTGGCGGTGCGTTCGGAAAACCAGCGGTCCAGACCCTTGTCGAGGGTAATGGAGGCAATCACCGCGGTCAGGATCGCCGGCAGCGCGGCGATGATGGAAAATAGTGCGACGATGCGCACATGAAGCCGCGAAGCGGCGCGCCGCCGCCGCCGCGCCTCGATCAAGCGGTAAATCTCGTAGCCAATGATCAGGATCAGAAAGAAGACAACGACGCCGTTGACGATGCCGGCAGTGCGCACCACCTCGGGCGAGGGATCGATCTGGGTCTGGCCGGTCAGTACGAAAAACGAATAGGCAGCCGTGGCCAGTGCGATCAGCACCATCGCCAGGCCGGCAAAGCGGACCATGCGGTCGCGGAAGGACGATTGTCCCTGCCTCACGTCACCATCGGGTTGAATATCAGCAGCCGCAGTCATGCCATTTTGCCATAGTCCACCGTGACAAACTGACAACAGCGATGCAACATTGCAACAGCCGTGATGAAATAGTCACGCAATCGGGATAATCTGCGGCAATTATGCCCGTTTAGTGGCGGTCGCCACGCACAACCGGTATTTGCAAATCGCGGATCTTCTTGCGCAAGGTGTTGCGATTAAGTCCCAGCAGTTCAGCCGCCCTGATCTGATTGCCCCGGGTGGCGGCCAGCGCAGCGCTGATCAGCGGTGCCTCGACTTCGCGCACAATGCGGTTATGCAGGCCCGGTGGTGGCAGGTTTTCGCCGAACTGGCTGAAATAATTGACAAGATAGCGATCGACAGACCCCGACAGATCATCGTTGCCGGCTTGGGTTTGCGTCGGTTCGGGCGGCGCGGCATGGGCCAGTTCGTCTTCAACCAGGCCGGCAGTGATGGTTTCCTGTGGATAAAGCGCCAACAGCCGGCGCACGAGATTTTCCAGCTCCCGCACGTTGCCGGGCCAGGCATGGCGCTTCATCACATCCAGCGCGTCATTGTCGATCGATTTGGGCGGCAGTCCCTCGTGCCCGGCGCGGGACAGGAAGTGGCGAACCAGGTCGGGAATATCCTCGACCCGGGCGGCCAGCGGCGGCAGGCGAATCGGTACGACATTGATGCGGAAATAAAGATCCTCGCGGAACTGACCCTGGCGGATCAGGTGGGCGAGATCCTTGTTGGTGGCGGCGACGATGCGAATGTCAGTGCGGATCGGCGTGCGCCCGCCAATGGTGGTGTACTCACCCTGTTGCAGTACGCGCAGCAACCGGGTCTGAGCATCCATCGGCATGTCGCCGATCTCGTCCAGAAACAAGGTGCCGCCGTCGGCCTGCTCGAAGCGGCCGGAAGAGCGGGCGAGCGCCCCGGTAAAGGCGCCGCGCTCATGGCCGAACAATTCTGATTCAATCAGGTCGCGGGGAATGGCCGCCATGTTGACGGCGACAAAAGGGCCATTCTTGCGCTTACCGTAATCATGGAGGGCGCGGGCAACCAGTTCCTTGCCGGTGCCGGACTGGCCGCTGATCATTACCGTCAAGTCCGTCTGCATCAGCCGGGCCAGCACCCGGTAGACATCCTGCATCGCCGGCGAGCGGCCGACCAGCGGCATGTCCTCGCCGCCATCCTGGTTGTCCGTTTTGAGGGTGCCGCCACGCGGCTCGGCCAGCGCGCGTTCAATTATGCGGACCAGTTCCTTCAGGTCGAACGGCTTGGGCAGATAATCATAAGCGCCGGCATCCGAGGCGCGGATGGCGGTCATCAGCGTGTTCTGGGCACTCATCACGACAATAGGCAGATCAGGGCGCGCCCGCTTGATGCGCGGCAACAGATCGAAGGCGTTTTCGTCCGGCATGAAGACATCGGTGACGACAAGATCGCCAACCCCGTCCTGAACCCAGCGCCACAAGGTGGCGGCGTTCGGCGTCAGGCGGACATCATAGCCGGCGCGCGACAGGGCCTGATTGAGCACGGTGCGGATAGCGCCGTCATCATCGGCGACAAGGATGGTTCCCCCGCTCATGCGGACACCGTGTCGTGTTCAGGGTTATCGGTTCCTTCAGCGCTGGCACCGTCCCGGTAGGAACGGTCGGCATCATAGGCCGGCATCAAAATGCGAAAGGCGGTCCGGCCCGGCTTGCTGTCGCACTCGACGATGCCGCCGTGATCGCCGATGATCTTGGCGACCAGCGCCAGTCCGAGCCCGGTGCCATTGCCCTTGGAGGTCACGAAGGGGTCAAACATATAGGGCCGCAATTCGTCGGTAACGCCGGGGCCGTTGTCGATCACTGAAAATTCCAGCGGCAGGCTGACCCTGGTGGGGCTGCCGGGGGTGGAGAGCCGGATGCCGGGCCGGTAGGCGGTGCGCAGCGTAATTGTTGCATCGGCCCGGCCTTCGATAGCCTCGGCGGCATTCTTGACCAGATTGATGAAGACCTGAAGAAGCTGATCGCCATTGGCATACATGGCGGGCAGCGAGGGATCATAGTCGATCAAAATGGTTGCCGATGCCGCCAGACCGCTTTCGGCCAGCATTTTCACCCGATCAAGAATGGCGTGAATATTGACCCGGGTGCGGTCGACCGGTCGTTCATCGGAAAACACGTCCATGCGGTCAACGAGATCGACGATGCGGTCGGTTTCATCGCGGATCAGCCGGGTCAGCACCTGATCGTCGGCGCTGACGGATGCCTCGATCAGCTGGGCGGCGCCGCGAATGCCGGCCAGCGGATTGCGGATTTCGTGGGCCAGCATGGCGGCCAAACCGTTGACGCTGCGCGCCGCGCCGCGATGAGTCAGCTGGCGGTCGATCTTTTCGGTGACGGTGCGGGCGAGAAACATGATCACCACATGGCCGGGCCGTTCGGGCACCGGCGCGCCATAAATATCGACGATCCGCTCCATGCCGGTGCGCGGGGTGCCGATATCGACCCGGTATTCGGTAACCGCCGACCCACGCGCGCGGGTCTGGTCGATCAGGCCGAACAGCGGACTGCCGAAGGGAATGAACCGGTCGATGCCATGACGGATCAACACCGCCGCGCTGGTCTGGAAAAACTGCTCGGCGGCCTGATTGGCGGCGGCGATGTGGCCATCAGGGGCAATGTCGAGAATTGGATGCGGCAGGGCGTTGAGCAGTGCCGGGGCAAGCGCCGCATCGGATGGTGTGGATGGTTCCGGTGATGCCGGTTGTTGTGCGCTCATGCGGCAAGCCGACCGGATTCAGTAGAAAATGCCTGATGGATCAACGCGATAACTCGATCGGGTTGCGGTTCGGTGAGGATCGATTTGCGCAGCGCCAGTGTGCCGATGCCGCCAGCGCAATCTTCGGTCGGACCCAGATACCAGCCCAGATGCTTGCGGGCGACGCGCACGCCAAGCCGGGTGCCGTAATGGGTCAGCATGGCGTCGTAATGCTCCAAAATCATGTCGCGCAGCGCGGTGCCCTGCGGGGTTGCCGGTATCGGCTGGCCGGCCAGCGCCGCCACGGTCTGGCCGACAATCCACGGCCGGCCATAACTGCCGCGGCCGATCATCACCGCGTCGGCACCGGATGCGGCGCGCATGGCGGCGGCATCGTCGGGGCCGGACAGATCGCCATTGGCGACCAGCGGCACGTCGATCGCATCGCGTACGTGGGCGATGGCATTCCAGTCCGCCTTGCCCTTGAAGAACTGGCAGCGGGTACGGCCGTGGACGGTGATCATGGCGATGCCGGCATCGACGGCGCGGCGGGCCAATTCCGGCGCATTGAGTGAATTTTCATCCCAGCCCAGGCGCATTTTCAGGGTCACCGGCACACTGGCGCGGGCCAGCGTTGCCTCGATGATCGCCAGCGCCCGGTCCGGATCGCGCATCAGCGCCGATCCGCTGTACCCGCCGGTCACTTTTTTGGCCGGACAGCCCATATTGATGTCGATCAGGTCGGCGCCGGCGTCTTCGGCGACCGCCACCCCGAGCGCCATCATCGCCGGTTCGCGCCCGGCGATCTGGACGGCATGAACCGGCAGGCCGGCCCCTTCGGCGCGCAGCCGCGCTTCGGCGATCCTGCGCCCCGGCCGGCCATCGGCGCCGTTTTCCGCCCAGGCCCCGGCGACCATCTCGGAGATCACCAGCCCGGCGCCATGGCGCGCCGCCAGCCGCCGGAACGGCAGATCGGACACCCCGGACATCGGCGCCAGAAAGGCACGGCCGGGGATTGTCACCGGGCCGATTTGCAGCGTGTCCCTGTCTGGTTGTGTGGTGGCCATTTGCCGGTGTGTGTTCCCGAATTGCCGAAGGGTTGCAACAGCGTTGTGATGAAATAATCAGCAGAACTTTTTCTGCCCACATTTTAGCCAATTGTTGCGCTGCAGCAAGGGCCGGTTTGCAGTTTTTGACGTTTGAAGCCCATTGCGTCCATCGTAATTGCCGGCGGACTGGGATATGGGATTGTTCACTTGCCCGACACGGACGTGACCCGCACCGCCATGCCACGCTTTGCCGCACTCATTGTCGCCGCCGGTCAGGGAAGCCGGGCTGGACGCTCGCTGCCCAAGCAATATGAATTGCTGGCCGGGGTGCCGATGCTGCGTCACGCGATCGACAGTCTGCGGGTTTGGGATTCCACTCTGGCCCTCCATCTGGTGATCGCGCCGGGCGACAGAAAGCTCTGTGAGGCGGCAATTGCCGGACTTGCAGATATCGAAGTCTCAGACGGTGGCGCCAACCGGCAGCAATCGGTGCTGTTGGGCCTGCGGTCGATGGCCCTTGCCGATCCGCCCGCTGACTTTGTGATGATCCACGATGGCGCGCGACCGTTTTGTTCGCCGGCGATGCTGGCGCGACTTGCCGATGCGGTCGGTGAGGATCGCGGCGCGGTGCCCGCCGTGCCGGTCAGCGATACGCTCAACAGAATTGAACAGGGCCAAATCGCCGATCCGGTAGACCGGGCCGGCGTTTCGGCGATGCAGACGCCGCAGGTTTTTCCCCTTGCCGCGATCCTTGCCGCCCACGAGCGCGCGGCTGCTGCCGTTGACATGCCGGCGACCGATGATGTCGCCATTGCGCGCCGGGCCGGGCTGGCGGTTGCCGCCGTGCCGGGGGATCCGGGCAATATCAAGATTACCTGGCCGGAGGATTTCGCCATCGCCGAAGCGCGCCTGTTGTCATCATCGCCATCTTCATCATTGTCGCGGCATGAATCCCGAACCGGTCAGGGTTTTGATGTTCATGCTTTCACCGCGGGCGATCATGTCACCTTGTGCGGTGTTGATATTCCCCATGCTCAGTCGCTGGCCGGGCATTCCGACGCCGATGTCGGCCTGCATGCGCTCACCGATGCGCTGTTGGGGGCGCTGGCCGATGGCGATATTGGCGCGCACTTTCCACCATCCGATCCGCAATGGGCCGGTGCTGCTTCCGATCAGTTTCTGGCCGATGCGGTTTCGCGGATCGCGGCGCGCGGCGGCCGGATCGTCAATTGCGATGTGACGATTATTTGCGAGACACCGAAGATCGGACCGCACCGTGACGCCATGCGGGTGCGGATCGCCGATATCTGCGGCATTGACGTGGGCCGGGTCGCGGTCAAGGCGACAACAACCGAGCGGCTGGGATTTGCCGGGCGCGGCGAAGGCATTGCCGCCCAGGCGATTGCGACAGTGGAACTGCCCATTGCGCCAGCCAAGGCGCAGGCATGACCACCCTGCCCGATGATCCGGTGAAAATGGCCGCCGCACTGCTTGAACACTGCCGCGCCGCCGGGCTGACGATTGCAACGGCGGAATCGTGCACCGGCGGTCTGATCGCGGCAACGCTCACCGAAGTGCCGGGGTCATCGGACGTGGTCGATCGGGGGTTCGTGACCTATTCCGACGCGGCCAAGACGGCGATGCTTGGGGTCGATGCCGATCTGATTGCCGGCGAAGGCGCAGTCAGCGCGCAAGTGGCCGAGGCGATGGCGGTTGGCGTGCTTGATCGCTCACCGGTCGATCTGGCGGTGTCAGTGACCGGGGTTGCCGGTCCGGGCGGCGGCACGGCGCAAAAGCCGGTGGGTCTGGTCCATCTGTGTGCGGTGCGGCGCGGCGCTCAGGGGCAGCCGGCTGAATTAGCTCCGGTTGAACTCCGGCTTGGGGACATTGGCCGCGGTGCAGTCCGGCTTGAAGCGGTACGCAAGGCTTTGGAACTGCTCGATATTTTGATATGAAACCAGGCTGAGGCGGGGCCTGCGGTTAAAATCCGGATTTGCGCAAAATGGCCGACAGGATGTTGGAATAATCATCGGTCCACGGCGCTGCCGGCTGGCCCTGCCCGGCGAGCGGCGTCCAGCCGGCGTCGTTGAACCTGGCAAGCGTTGCCGGATCGGCAGCCAGCACCACCGCCTCACTGTCAAAGCGCAGCGCCTCGTGTTCGGCGGCGGTACGGTGATGGACGCGCCCTGCCCCGGCCAGACCGAGGGATTTCGCGTTGGCGGCCAGCACGCTTTTCAGTTCCATGAAATTGTTGGAAACGTGCATTACCAGAACGCCGCCGGGTCGCAGCTTTGTCATATAGAGCGCGATCGCCTGGGTGGTGAACAGGTGAACGGGAATGGCGTCGGAGGAAAAGGCGTCGATGACCAGCACGTCGAATGTCCGATCGGCCTCGCGCGCCACGGTCAGCCGGGCGTCGCCCAAAACCGTGTGATGGGGCGGCGGGCAGTCGCTCATGAAACGGAAGTATTTGCGGTCGGCAGCGATTGTCACTACGCCCGGGTCGATTTCGTAAAGCCACCACTTGTCGGCCGGAGTGCCGTAACAAAGCAGGCTGCCGACACCAAGACCGACAATGCCGACATTCATGCCAGACGCACCAATCTGGCTGGCGCGATGAATCTTGATGGCGCCGGCCAGCGGGCCGTCCTCGGCATAATAAGTGACCGGGACCGGCAGCGCGCCGGTGGCCTCGGGACCAGTCGCGGCTTGCGCGCCATGAACCGTGGTGCCATGGGCAAAACGGCGGAAGCGGCCATCTTCGGTGTGATCGACGGTGATGACACCGAAAAAGCTGCGCTCGCGGGTGACCACATCGGACGGGCTGAACGCCAGCGCCAGTGCGCCGACCGCCAACAGCGGTACGACTAGTTTCCAGCGATCATGGATGAGTTGCCGCATGTCGGGGATGGCCAGCAGCGACAGGCCGAGCAGCACCGGATATTCGACCACGGTTGTGAACAAAACCGGCGCGGCAAGGGTGGCGAATGCACCGCCCAGAACCCCGCCGACGGACATCAACAGATAAAATTCGGTCAGGTGATCGGCGGCCGGACGGCGGGACACCAGTTCGCCATGACAGACCAGACCGGCGACGAAAAACGCCAGCAGATGCACCAGCGTATCGCCGGCAATACCGAGCCCGGTGGGCAGAACCAGCAGGGCCCCTGCCCCGACCACCAGAAACGGCAAGGCCAGACAGGCGAAGCGATGGGGAATGATTGGCCGGCGCTGAAAGGTGATGACAAAGGTGAGCAGGAACAGCGCCAGCGGCATCACCCACAACAGCGGCGCGGCGGCGACATTGGTGGAAATATGCGCGGTGACGGCGACCAGAAGCGCCGATGGAAGCAGCGACAAGGCAATCCATGGCAGGCGCTGGGCGGTCGTGACCTGCGAGCGTGGCGGTTTTGTCCTTGTTGCTGATTCAGTGCGGGTTTGCGCGCCGGCGCGGCGAAACGCCACCAGTCCGCACACCGCAAAGGCAAGGCCCAGAACGATATAACCGGCGGACCACAAGCGGCTCTGGTCGCCCAGACGCATCAGCGGCTCGAAAATCACCGGATAGGACAACAGCGCGATAAAACTGCCGAGATTGGACGCGCCATAAAGAAAATACGGATCGCCGGAATGGCGGTGGCCGGTGCGGGCGAACCACGCCTGCAACAGCGGCGCATTGGCGGCCACCGCGAAGAACGGCGCGCCGATGGAGGCGGTGAACAGGATCAGCAGCCAGAACGGCACACCGGTTTGCGGGATATCACCAAAGCGGGTGGAGATTTCAAACGGCAGCCAGAAGACGGCAATCGCCACAACAACCGCATGGATCAGCGTACCGGTGAGAAGACCGACGCGGCGGATCAGAATGTGGGCGTAAAGATAGCCAGCCAGCAGCATGGCCTGAAAGAACACCATGGCCACCGACCAGACCGCCGGCGTGCCGCCAAGGCGCGGCAGGACCATTTTGGCGAATACCGGCTGAACCGAGAACAACAACAGCGCCGAGAGGAACAGGGTTGCGGCATAAAGCACCAGAACCGGACGCTGCCTTGTGGCGTCGGCGTCGGCCGTATTGGCCTCACCGGAATGTTGAAGCGGCTGATCGCCCGCTTGCGCCGTGCTGTCCGTCATCGCCTAAACCCTTGCTCTTGCAGGATTTTGTCTAGCTGACAGGTCTTGATATTGGGTTAGGATCGGGTGCGGGTTCGGCCCGGTTCAGGCGCGTGGCGGACTGTGCGTGCCGTAAATCGTGTCGGCGCGGGTGACAAAGGCCCGTTCATAGGCGCGAAATACCCGGTCGAACATCGACCCCATCAGCAATGCCAAGGTGCGAGAACGAAATTCATAGGTGATGCGGAAGGCGATTTTGCTGGTGGTGTCGGTGCGCGGCGTGAAGGTCCAGACATTTTCCATCGACCGGAACGGTCCGTCGATGTTTTCGGCACGGATCGTCAGGGCATCGCGATCCAGGGTCACCGAACTGGTGAAGGTTTCGCTGACCATTTTGTAGCCGACGCGCATGTCGGCAAGGATCAGCGTCCGATCCCCCTGCCCCTGGCGCGAGCGGATGGTGAGGCGCTCGCACAGGGGCACGAATTCGGGATAGCGCTCCATGTCGGCCACCAGATCGAACATGGCGGCGGCGGGATGGGGGACGGTTTGGCTGGTGTCAAAATGCGGCATTTGCGAGTCTAGCTGAGTTTTCCCGCCGCGCTGACGAAATCGTCTATTTCCGATCGCGATCGCAACACAATCAACGGAAGATCGTCACCAAATTCTTTCAATGCCGCCTCGATACGCGGTGTTTGCATCCGGTCAAATTCAATGATGTAACGCAGGAATTCCAAATTGAATTTTTCAGGACATCCCTCGGCCATCTCCGGGCGAACCTGACCATACCCTGTTACAACGCGGCGCATGACATTCATCAGGCAGCGCGCGATGCCAATGCGTAGCCAGATCACCAGTTCGGCCCGGGGCATGCGAATTGAAAGAGTCGATCCGCCGGTGCCGTCGATGATCCAACGCTCCGCCGCGACCAGTTCGCCTACCCTTTCGTGGAAGGACGACCTGTCGGGTTGCTTCCACCCCGGTAGCCAATACGCCTTGTCGAGCGACACAAAGGGCAGGCCGGTGATCGACGCGAGCCTTTGTGAAAGCGTGCTCTTGCCGCCACCGGAGCGCCCGATCACAAGAATTCTTTGCGCCTGGCCCAACGCGGCAACCCGATCTTGTCCGGAACTCATGTAGCAGGGGATTGCCGGGCTGCCCGTGCCGCCTTGAGCCGGGCAAAGTCTTCGCCGGCGTGGTGGGACGAGCGGGTCAGCGGGCTGGCGGAAACCAGATGGAAGCCCTTGGAATAGGCAATCGTTTCGTAGGACTTGAACGTCTCCGGCGTGACGAATTCGTGGATCGGATAGTGCTTGCGGGTCGGTTGCAAATACTGGCCGATGGTCAGGAAATCGACATCGGCGACGCGCAGGTCGTCCATCACCTGGAGGATTTCGTTCCGGGTCTCGCCCAGACCGACCATGATGCCGGACTTGGTGAAAATATCCGGCGCGCGTTCCCGCGCCTGTTGCAGGAGCCGGATGGAATGGAAATACCGCGCGCCGGGCCGCACCGTCAGATAATTCGACGGTACAGTCTCCAGATTGTGGTTGAAGACATCCGGGCCGGCATCAACGACGATTTCCAGCGCGCCGTCCTTGCGTAAAAAATCAGGCGTCAGGACTTCGATCGTGGTGGCCGGAGAGCGGGCTCGAACCGCGGCAATGACGTCGGCGAAATGCCGCGCGCCGCCGTCAGCCAGATCGTCGCGGTCGACCGAAGTGACCACCACATGTTCCAGGCCCATGGCGGCGACCGCTTCGGCGAGGTTTTCCGGCTCTTGTGGATCAACCGGACCGGGAATGCCGGTGCGTACGTTGCAAAAGGCGCAGGCGCGGGTGCAGGTGTCGCCTAGTATGAGAAAGGAAGCGTGGCGCTTGGACCAGCACTCGCCAATGTTGGGACAGCCGGCCTCCTCGCACACCGTCGTCAGGTTGTTCTTGCGGACAATATCGACAGTCTCGCGATAGACCGGCGATCCTGGTGCCTTGACCCGGATCCAGTCCGGTTTGCGCAACAGCGGCGTTTCCGTCCGATTGACCTTTTCGGGGTGCCGGGGGCGGGAATTGTCCGCCGCCGGCCGTGTGTCGATCAGGGTTGCCATGACTGGTCCGTGGGATTGGTGCAGGTCGGGCCAGATGGCCCGCGCCTCACATCTTGCCGCGAATGGCTTTCAGGCCGAACAGGAATAGTACCGCGCCGGCGGCCGCGGTGATCAGCGACCCGATAAAGCCGCCGTCGGGCACGATACCGATCAGCCTTGCGAGCCAACCGCCGATGAATGCGCCGATGATGCCAACGACGATGTTCTTCAATAACCCATGATCGCTCTTGGTGACTTTCTCGGCGATCCAGCCGGCCAGTCCGCCAATGATGATCCACATGATGAAATTCATAATTCCTTGCTCCTCTGCCGCCCCGTTCAAGCCACAATATGTGGTGGCGATTATGTGTGAACAACCCGGTCGTAAGCGTCAAGCACGCTTTCGTGCATGGTTTCCGACAGGGTCGGATGCGGAAACACCGAGTGGATCAGGTCTTCTTCGGTGGTCTCCAGATTCATCGCCACGACAAAGCCCTGAATGAGTTCGGTGACTTCGGCGCCGACCAGATGGGCACCGAGCAATTCGCCGGTTTTGGCATCGAAGATGGTCTTGACCAGCCCTTCGGGCTCGCCCAGCGCGATCGCCTTGCCGTTGCCGATAAACGGAAAGCGGCCGATCTTGACCGCGCGCCCGGCGTCCTTGGCGGCGTTTTCGGTCAGGCCGACCGAGGCGATCTGCGGGTGGCAATAGGTGCAGCCGGGGATTTTCTTCTTGTCCATCGGGTGGGCGTCCATACCCTTGATTTTCTCAATGCAGATGACGCCCTCGTGCTCGGCCTTGTGGGCCAGCATCGGCGGGCCGGCGACATCGCCGATAGCGTAAACACCAGTGACATTGGTGCGGCCAAAATCGTCGATGACGATGCAGCCCCGGTCGGTCTTGACACCGAGCGCCTCCAGCCCGAGGTTTTCGATATTGCCGACGACGCCGACCGCCGAAATTACCCGGTCGACGGTCATTTTTTCGGTTTTGCCGCCCTTCATCTCGATGGTGGCAGTGACCGAGTTGGCGCCCTTGTCGAGCTTGGTGACCTTGGCCCCGGTGTGGATGGCGATGCCGGATTTTTCCAGCCGTTTGCGAACGTGGGCGGCGATCTCGTGATCTTCCACCGGCAGGATCTGCGGCAGCACTTCGACGATGGTGACCTTGGCGCCGAGGGTGGCGAAGAACGAGGCAAATTCCACGCCGATGGCGCCGGAGCCGACGACCAGCAGGGATTTTGGCATGATGTCGGGATTGAGTGCCTCGAAATAGGTCCAAACCAGCTTGCCGTCGCCCTCAAGCCCGGGCAACGCCCGCGGCCGCGCGCCAGTAGCAACGATGATGTGATCGGCGCTGTAGGCGCCGGCGCCCTTGGCGCCCTTGGCGCCCTTTGGCGCCGGCGTGGCGGATGCGCTGACTGTAACCGCGCCATTTCCTTTCAGTTCGGCAACGCCCCAGATCACGTCGACCTTGTTCTTTTTCAACAAAAATCCAACGCCGGTTGAGAGCTGGCCGGCAATGCCGCGCGAGCGCTTGACGACCGCGCCGATGTCAAAGCCGATCTTATCCGCCGACAGGCCATAGGCGCTGGCATTTTCCATATAGTGGTAGATTTCCGAGGATCGCAGCAGCGCCTTGGTCGGGATGCAGCCCCAGTTGAGGCAAATGCCGCCCAGATGCTTGGCCTCGACAATGGCGGCCTTGAGGCCGAGCTGCGCGGCGCGGATGGCGGTCACATAGCCTCCCGGCCCGGCGCCGATAATGATCACGTCATATTTGTTGTCAGCGCTGCTGTCGGCCATGAATATCGATCCCTCTCAAGCGATTGGCCCGTATAGCGTGAAACGGCGCGCTTGTAACGCATCGGCCATGCAAGGCAGTGTCCCGTTTCGCGCGGGGCCGCTTTGGCTTTGGTCAATGATGACCGGGATCGACCAACAGCATTCTGGCCGCCCGTTTCATCTGCTTCAGATAGTGCGTCTGCGACCAGCCGCACTCGGCGGTGAGTTGCTCCCAGTTTCGGACCGAAAGCAGTGTCCACAACATGTCCGTCGCGGCCGATACACTGAGATCGGTTGCAAGGGTTTTATCCTTTTTCAGCGCCTTGACGGCGGCCGCACACCCTTGCCGCACCGCCTGCATACGGTCATCCCACGCCGCCCGTGCCTCCTTGTCGGTGTCTTTCATCGCCATCAACGCTTTTATCACCCCCTGAATTTCCGGGATGTAATTGCCCCACGCCTCTACGAAGGTGTCAAGCCGGGCAATTCCTGATTTGGCGCTGCGGCTGGGCGCCAGTCGGGCGTCCACATCCTTGACCACGTCCAGATAGCGGGTTGTGGCAATCAACAGATCGGCCCGGTTTGGAAAATGCAGGTAGAGCGCCTGACGGCTTACGCCGGCGCGTTTGGCAATATCGGCCATGCGGACACTGTCCGGATTTCCTGTTTCCAGCAAATCCAGCGTGGACCGGAGAATGCGTTCGCGGGTATCGATTTTCTTACTTGACATCGTGTCAAGCTAACATATATCAGCGGAACGTCAACTTGACATAGTGTCAAGTGACAACAGCAATCCGGATAAGGAGGCAATCATGAAGGTAATCATCTTTGGAGCGACCGGAACGGTCGGAAAGCTTGCAGTTCAGCGGATGCTCGATGAAGGCCACACAGTCACCGCGTTTGCGCGCCATCCCGAAACGCTGGAGATTACCGATCCAAGGCTGGCGGCGTTGGCCGGCGATGCCCGCGACAGGTTGACGGTGGCGGCGGCCATTGAGGGTCACGATGCGGTGGTCATTACGCTGGGTTCGGGCAAATCCCGGAAAAGCACGATCCGGTCGGTCGGCACCGGCAATGTGATCGCCGGGATGCGTCAGCATGGCGTCGAACGGTTGATCTGCCAGTCGACACTGGGGGCCCATGACAGTTGGGGCAACCTCAATTTCTTCTGGAAACGGATCATGTTCGGGTTTCTCCTGCGGCCGATTTTCCTCGATCATGAATTGCAGGAAGATCTGGTGCGGGAAAGCGACCTGGACTGGACGCTGGTGCGTCCGGGCGCCTTTACCGATGGCCCGGCGACCGGCGGCTATCAGGAAGCCTTCCAGTCCTCCTTGCGTGGACTGAAGCTCAAGATATCGCGGGCGGACGTTGCCAATTTTCTGACCGGTCAACTTTGCGACCGGCGATATCTGCGCCACGCCGTCGGTATTTCCAACTGAGCGGCTTGTCCGCCACAGGCACCAGCGTCCCGATTCGTGCTAGCGTTCTCACCGACGCGAAAATCCGCGAAATCGGTGACGCTGGTACTTGTACGGTGAATTTGTGCTGAAAATTCAGGATGCCAGCGGTCAACCCTTGACTTTGACTCCGGTTTTTTTGAGTTCTACGCGCAAAGGTACGTGATGGCAGATATGAGAAAAGCGAAATTTGACGTTGGACAGGTGGTTTGCCACCGGATCCATCCGTTTCGTGGCGTCATATTCGATGTCGACCCGGTCTTCGACAATACCGAGGAATGGTACGAGGCCATCCCCGAAGACGTGCGGCCGGCGCGCGACCAGCCCTATTACCATCTGTTGGCGGAAAACGAGGAAACCGAATATGTCGCCTATGTCTCGGAGCAGAACCTTCTGCCCGACGAAAGCGGCGAACCGGTGCGACATCCGCAGATCCGGAATTTCTTCGGCACGTTCAAAAACGGCGCTTATGAATCCCGTGAGGTGATGAATTAGAGCGTTTTTGTTTTTACGCGCATTTTTTTCCGAAAACCGGTTCCCACTTTTCGGAATGCGCTCCAGCCTCGCCCGGTTCGGTCCGCAGGTTTCCGAGATAACGCACAATGAAAAACGGGCCGTCGCCGGCCCGTTGATCTGCATCTTATTCAATTGGCGTTTGGGCCGGCGATCGAAATTGCCCGGCCAGTGTTACTGGCTTTGCTGCTTTTCGATCAGCTTGCGCCGCGCTTCTTCGGCCTTGCGCTTGAGCTCGTCTTCCAACCGCTGGGAATTTTCCTGCAGCTTTTGCGGATCGATCGCTTCGCCGTCATAGGATTTGGTGAACCCGGATAGGCTGACATCGAAATTGACCGGTTTGGCCTGCTGGTTGAGGGTGGTGACGACCAAGTTGTTGCCGCGCTTCAGGGACGCAACGTATTCGGCATTGATTTCGGTTTCGGCAAAGCACAGATTCGGGAAGCAGATCGAATAGCCGACCTTGACCGGCTTGGATCCATCGATCTGGACCTGCAGTCCCGGGCGCAACAACATGCCCGGCGGTACCGCGGTGACCAGCACCTTCTTGGCGCCGACCTCACGGATGGACACTGCGGCGAGCAGCTGGCCGGTATTGGCGCGGCGTTCGCGGGTGATGACGCACACTTCCTCGTTGGTCTGCGGATTTGTGCTGCACAGCTTGACCCAGCCCGGATCGGCTCCCGATGGCAACTGGGCGCCCTGCGCCGGTGCGGCCTGGCCCTCGGCGGCCGGTGCCTGTGTGGAGTCCTGCGCCTGTGCAGCACACCCAAGGCTGACTGCCAGCATTGCGATCGCCAGAACCTTGCCGGCCCGGACGGCGGATTGCGGCCTGCCGATATCGGAAGCGGACTTGTTGCGCGTAACTGGCATGTACTGATTTCCTTGTGTTGCCCGGGGTACCGCCATTTTGCGAGGCTGGCCCCTGTTCCGGCTATTGGTATTATTCGGCGTAATATAGGGCCTGATGGGTCCGATGTGCGGGTGCACGTTGATTGTGGCGACAATTCGACTTGCCTTGGCGCAACTCCATAACCGTGTTTTGCGCCGGTTTCCAGCTTTGCGCACGGTTTTGTCGGGTTTACGGATGATATAAAGACGGGCTGGAATCAATAGCGGCCGGGAGTAGACGATGAAACAGAGTCAATCAATCAAGGTCGGCAAATCAATTATGGTCAGCGCGCCAATAGCTGCCGCAGTTTTCATTATCGCCGGCCTTGCCAGTTGTTTTTCGCTGTTTGTTGCCGGGCCGGCTTATGCGGAGCCACGCCACGCCATCGCCATGCACGGCGAACCGGCGCTGGGGCCGGAGTTTACGCATTTTCCGGCGACCACACCCGACGCGCCCAGGGGCGGCGCCATCGCCTTTGCCGCGCAAGGGGCGTTCGACAGTCTCAATCCGTTCATCGTCAAGGGAAACGCGCCCGATGGTCTGTGGGGCCGCGGCGCGCTGTGGGGCTACAATGTCTGGGAGCCGCTGATGTTGCGGCACTGGGACGAGGCGTTCACGCTCTATGGCCATCTGGCGGAATTCGTCGAAACCCCGGACGACCGCACCTGGGTCGAGTTCACCATGGACCCGGCGGCGCGGTTTTCCGATGATCAACCGGTGACCGTCGAGGACGTGGAATTTTCCTTTGAACTGTTGAAGGAAAAAGGCCGGCCACGCGGCTGGATCAAGAAAATAGACCATCTGGAGAAAAAGCCCGGCGGCAAAATCCGTTTTGTCTTCGGCCCCGGTTCCGACCGCGAATTGCCGCTGATCGTGGCGCTGATGCCGGTATTTCCCAAACATGCGGTCGACCGGCAAGCCTTCGGCAAATCCTCGCTGGAGCCGATGATCGGCAGCGGGCCGTATGTGATCGACACGGTCGAGGCCCCGACCACGGTGACCCTGAGGCGCAACGAGAACTACTGGGCCAAAGACCGGCCGGCCAAGCGCGGTTTTGATAATTTCGATACGATCAAGGTGGAGTACATCCGCGAATCCAATGCCCTGTTCGAGGCCTTCAAGAAGGGCCTGTTTGACATCAATGTCGAAACCGACCCGACCCGCTGGAAGAGTGGATACGACTTTCCGGCTGCCGCCGCCGGCGATGTGGTGCGCGCGGAAATCGAAACCGGTACGCCCAAGGGCATGAACGGCTTTGTGTTCAACCTGCGCAATCCACTGTTTCAGGACGTGCGGGTGCGCGAGGCGCTGGCCTGGTTCCTCGATTTTGAGTGGATCAACCGCAATCTTTACGAAAGCAAATACCGGCGCACCGGCAGCTTCTTTGAAGGCTCGGAGCTGTCGGCGCTTGGCCGGCCGGCGAGCGCCCGCGAACGCGAATTGCTCGCCCCTTTCCCCGGCGCGGTGCGGGCCGATGTGATGGACGGTACCTATAGCCCGCCGGCCAGCGATGGCTCCGGCCGCGACCGCAACAATTTGCGCAAGGGCGTGGAACTGCTCAGCGCCGCCGGCTACGCCCGTGACGGCGATGTGCTGGTGCATACCGAAACCGGTAAGCCGCTGGCCTTTGAAATCCTCGTCAAGGACGCGGCCGAAGAACGGCTGGCGCTGGCCTTTCAACGCTCGCTGGCAGTGGCCGGTATCGCGCTTACAGTGCGGCAGGCCGATGCCTCGCAATACTGGGAACGCATTCTCAACAGCCGAGAATTCGACATGATCCGCTGGATCTACGGGGCCTCGCTGTCGCCGGGCAACGAGCAGACAGGTCGCTGGTCGAAGGTCGATGCAGACACATTCGGCCGGCTGAACTTTGCCGGGGTCAATACGCCGGCCATCGACGGGATGATCGAAGCGCTGTTGGCGGCAACGACAAAAGCGGATTTTGTATCTGCGGTAAGAGCTTACGACCGTGTGTTGATATCTGGCTTTTACGTTATTCCGCTGTTTAACGCGCCGCACCAGTGGGTGGCGCGCTGGACACGGATGAATGTGCCGGAGCGCACCTCGATCTATGGCGCGCAGCCTTCGACCTGGTGGGCGGCGCAATGAGCCTTATATGGCCGGTATGAGCAGCAAAACACAGTCTTCCCCTGGACCCGATGGCGCGCAGACTGGCGCACCGTTGCAGGTCGATGTCATCTCCGATGTGATGTGCCCGTGGTGCTATATCGGCAAGCGGCGGCTGGAGGCGGCGGTTGCGGCCAGTCCGGTGCCGATTGAATTGCGCTGGCGGCCGTTCCAGCTCGACGGCACCCTGCCGCCGGAAGGCAAGGACCGCAAAACCTATCTGGCGGACAAGTTCGGATCGGCGGATCAGGCGCGGGCGCTCTACAAGAATGTCGAGGCAGCCGGCGAAGCGGAATCCATTCCCTTTGAATTTGACCGGATTTCCGTGTCGCCCAATACGCTGGATGCGCACCGGCTGATCCGCTGGGCCGGCGGTATCGGTGCGGCGATGCAGGACGCGGTGGTTGAAAGTCTGTTCAGGGCGTATTTTCTCGATGGCCAGCATATCGGCGATCGGGCGGTACTGCGCGATATTGCCGAACAGGCCGGCATGGATGGCGAACTGGTTGCCGAACTTTTGGACAAGGACGCCGACAGCGACGTGGTGCGGCAGGAAATCGTCCAGGCCGGGCAAATGGGCGTGACCGGCGTGCCGACGTTTATCGTGGGCAACAAATACGCGCTTGTCGGCGCGCAGCCGGCGGAACAATTGGCCGATGCCTTTACCCAGATCGCCGCGGCGCTGGCGGCGGAACAATCCGGCGACACGTCTGAGACGGCATCTGACCCAAGTTGAAGCCGGCCTGCCCGGAGCTCAGGCGGCGGCTTGCTCTGCGGCTTCCGCCAGCTGCACCAGCCTTGCGAGAATAGTCGCGACACCGCGCAGGCGCGCCTCGCCATCGGGCCAGTTGCGGGCGAACATGACGCGCTGGTCGGGCCTGATTTTAGCCATAGATCCCGGCTCGCCGATATAGGCGATGAGGCCGGCCGGGTTAGCGAAAATATTGCCGCGCAGTGTGACGACGACACCCTTGGGGCCGGCCTCGACCTTTTCGACATTGGCCTTGCGGCACAGGCCCTTGACCAGAACGATCTTCAACAGATGTTCGACCTCCTGGGGCAACGGACCAAAACGGTCGATCAGCTCGGCGCCGAAGGCATCGATTTCCTCGGCCTCGATCAGCGTTGCCAGCCGCCGGTAGAGCGACATGCGCACCGGCAGGTCGGCAACAAAGCCTTCGGGGATCAGCACCGGCATGCCGATGGTGATCTGCGGTGACCAGTGGTCTTCGGCCTCGGCCTCGCCGTCGCCGGTCTTCAGACTGGCGACCGCCTCTTCCAGCATGTGCTGGTACAACTCAAAGCCGACTTCGCGGATATGGCCAGACTGTTCCTCGCCGAGCAGATTGCCGGCGCCGCGGATATCCAGATCGTGACTGGCCAGCTGGAATCCGGCGCCAAGGGTCTCCAGCGATTGCAGCACCTTCAGGCGCCGTTCGGCGGAACTGGTCAGTTTGAGATTGGTCGGTACGGTCATCAGCGCCCAGGCGCGCAGTTTCGAGCGGCCAATGCGGCCGCGCAGTTGGTAAAGCTGCGACAGGCCAAACATGTGGGAGCGATGGACAATCAGCGTGTTGGCGGTGGGGATATCCAGCCCGGATTCGATGATCGTCGTCGACAGCAAGATATCGTACTGGCCGTCGTAAAAGGCGGTCATGGTCTCATCGAGCTGGCCCGGCGGCATCTGGCCGTGGGCAACGGCGACCTTGCATTCGGGCACATGGGTGTCGAGAAAATCGCGAACCTGGGCCAGATCGCTGATCCGCGGCACGACATAAAACGACTGGCCACCGCGCACCCGCTCGCGGATCAGCGCTTCGCGAACAGCCAGCGTATCAAAGGGCGTGATGAAGGTGCGCACCGCCATGCGGTCGACCGGCGGGGTGGTGATCAGCGACAGGTCGCGCACGCCGGTCAGCGCCATTTGCAAGGTGCGCGGGATCGGCGTCGCGGTCAGGGTCAGCACATGGATGCCGCCCTTCATCGCCTTCAGCTGCTCCTTGTGGCGAACGCCAAAGTGCTGCTCCTCATCGACAATCAGCAGGCCGAGATCGCGAAATTTGATGGATTTGCCCAACAGCACATGAGTGCCGATGACAATATCCACCGTGCCGTCGGTCAGCCCCGATTTGTTGGCGGCCAGTTTGCCCGATCCGACCAGCCGTGAGGCCTGTTTGACATTGATCGGCAGGCCGCGAAAGCGCTCCAAAAAGGTCTCGTAATGCTGGCGGGCGAGCAGCGTTGTCGGCACGATGATGGCGACCTGCTTGCCTTCCATGGCGGTCACGAAGGCAGCGCGCAACGCCACTTCGGTCTTGCCGAAGCCGACATCGCCGCAGATCAGCCGGTCCATCGGCCGCCCGGTTGCCAGATCCTCGAGTACCGCCTCGATAGCGGTGTTCTGGTCCTCGGTTTCCTCGTAGGGGAAGCGGGCGGAAAACTCGTCGTATAGACCCGCTGGCGCGGTAAATTTTGGCGCCACATCGAGAAGGCGCGCGGCGGCGGTGCGGATCAGCGCTTCGGCGATATCGCGGATACGCTTTTTCAGTTTTGCCTTGCGCGATTGCCAACCGGCGCCGCCGAGGCGGTCCAGTGTCGCCTCGGACCCCTGTCCGCCATAGCGGGTCAACAAATCGATATTTTCCACCGGCAGGAACAGCCGGTCGCCGCCGGCATATTCCAGTTCCAGACAATCGTGCGGCGCGCCAGCAGCCTCGATGGTTTTCAACCCGGCAAATTGGGCGATGCCGTGCTCGACATGGACGACGAAATCGCCGGCGTCGAGGCTGGCCGCCTCGGTCAGCGCATCGGCGGCGCGCTTGCGTCTGGACGGTGAGCGCACCAGCCGGTCGCCGAGGATATCCTGATCGCCGATGACGGCAAGTTCATCGGTGACGAAACCGGATTCCAGCGGCAGCACAGCCAGACCGGTTGCGCCGGGACCAAGATCGCCGGCA
>CAXMRP010000130.1:0-11997 GCA_964196155.1 uncultured Polyangiaceae bacterium | reverse complement strand
CGTGCTTGCCGCGCTGGATATCGATCCGGGGTCGGGCGGTGACGGTGACACGGTTCTGGCGCTTGCCGAGGGCAGTCCGCGGCGGGCGATCGAGTTGATCCGGCGCGATGGTCTTGACCTGCACAAGAGCCTGGCGGGCTTTCTCAGCCCATCGGGCAATCTTCAAACCACGCCGGAACTGGTGGCCTTTGCCCGCACCGCCGCCGACACGAAGGCCGGCACTTTCGGGCGATTTCTCGACTTTTACTTCGGCTACCTGCACCGGCGTATTCGCGGCGAGGCGGAGCCGGGCGCTGTGTCTGGACGGGCACTGCAAACGCCGGAACTGGCGCTTGTGCGCTGGGCGGGGCTGTGGGACAAGGCGGCAAGCGGCCTGCGGGACGTGGAGACTTATAATCTGGACCGCAGCCAGTTTGTCCTGGAGCTGATGGAAACCACGCGGACGGCGATCGGCAAGGCTGCCCGCAGTTAAATCTTGTCCCCGACACTGAAACCTGAATTCCGACGGCAAATTTGATGTCCGAACCTGAGCGATATTATCTCACCACGCCGATTTTCTATCCCAATGGCGAGCCGCATATCGGCCACGCCTATACGGCGATGGCATCGGACGCGATCGCGCGTTTTCACCGGCTTGATGGCAGCGAAGTTTATTTCCTGACCGGTACCGACGAGCACGGGCTGAAAATGCAGCAGACGGCGACAGAGCTGGGGATCTCGACACAGGAGCTGGCCGACCGGAATTCCGACCGGTTCCGGGCGATGATCGCGGCGCTGAATATCGCGCCGGACGATTTTATTCGCACCACCGAGCCGCGCCATCATGTGTCGGCGCAGGCGATCTGGAAACGCATGTTCGAGGCCGGCGCGATTTATCTCGACACCTATTCGGGCTGGTATTCGGTACGGCAGGAAGCCTATTTCGACGAGGTCGAGACCACGCTCGGCGATGATGGCGTGCGCCGCGAACCGCTCGGCTCGCCGGTCGAGTGGATCGAGGAAGAAAGCTATTTCTTCAAGCTGTCCGCTTTCGCCGACCGGCTGCTGGCCCACTATGAGGACCATCCCGATTTCGTGCTGCCGGCGGATCGTCGCAACGAAGTGACCAGTTTCGTCAAGGGCGGGCTCAAGGATCTGTCGATCTCGCGCACGACCTTCGACTGGGGCATCAAGGTGCCCGACGCCGATGGCCACATCATGTATGTGTGGATCGATGCACTGACCAACTACATCACCGGCGTCGGCTTTCCCGACGAGGGCCATGACTTGTGGAAGTTCTGGCCGGCCAATCTGCATGTCATCGGCAAGGACATCGTGCGCTTTCACGCGGTCTACTGGCCGGCCTTCCTGATGGCGGCCGGCATCGAACTGCCCAGGCGGGTGTTCGCCCATGGATTCCTGTTCAATCGCGGTGAGAAAATGTCGAAATCGGTCGGCAATGTCATCGATCCGTTTTCCATGGCGGAGCGCTACGGCGTTGACCAGATGCGCTATTTTTTCCTACGCGAAGTACCGTTCGGTCAGGACGGCACCTATAGCCACGAAGCTATCGTCAACCGCATCAATGCAGATCTGGCCAATGATTTCGGCAATCTGGCTCAGCGCTCGCTGTCGATGGTCGCCAAGCATTGCGAGGCCGCCGTGCCGGAACCCGGCGACTTCAGCGATGCGGATCGCGCCTTGCTGGATGCCGCCGACGGACTGCTGGAGAAATCCCGCACCGCCATGAAGAGTGAAGGCCTGCACCTGATGCTGGCCGCGCTGTGGCAGGTGGTCGGCGATGCCAACCGTTATTTCGCGGCCCAGGAACCGTGGGCGCTGCGCAAGAGCGACGTCAGCCGGATGAACACCGTGCTTTATGTCACAGCGGAGAGCGTGCGGCAGGTCGCCATTCTGGCGCAACCGTTCATGCCGGATGCCTGCGGGCGAATGCTGGATAGTCTTGGCATCGCCGCCAATGCCCGCGACTTTGCCAGCCTTGGCGAAGCGGGCCGTCTTATCGCCGGCGATCCGTTGCCGAAGCCCGAACCGGTGTTTCCGCGCTATGTGGAAGCAGAAGACGAAACGTCAGCCGGGTAGGGCGGTGCGAACCCATGGCAGACACACCTGATTTCATGCTGGTCGACAGCCATTGCCATCTCGATTTTGACGTCTTCGAGGCAGATTTCGACGCGGTGATGGCCCGGGCGCGAGCCGCCGGCATCGTCCGCATGGTGACGATCTCGACCCGGGTTCGCGAGTTCAACCGCGTTCTGGCGCTGGCCGAGGCGCATGCGGACATATTCTGCTCGGTCGGCACCCATCCGCATAATGCCGATGAAGAAACCGATATCACCACCGACACTCTGGTGGCACTGGCGAACCATCCACGTGTCGTGGCAATTGGTGAGGCGGGGCTGGATTATTTTTACGACAACGCCCCGCGCGACGATCAGGCGAAAGGCCTGCGCATCCATATTGCAGCGGCGCGCATCACCGGTCTGCCCCTGGTTATCCATTCGCGCGATGCCGACGACGACATGGCGGCGATCCTGATCGAGGAGCACGCCAGGGGCGCGTTTCCCTTTGTGCTGCACTGTTTTTCCTCCGGCGCGGATTTGGCGCAAACAGGCATCAGGCTTGGCGGTTATGTGTCGTTTTCCGGCATATTGACCTTCAGGAAATCCGACGAACTTCGGGACATTGCCCGGCAGTTACCGGTCGATCGCCTGCTGGTGGAAACCGATGCGCCGTATCTGGCGCCGATGCCGTTTCGCGGCAAACGCAACGAGCCGGCCCATGTGGCGCACACGGCACAGTGCCTTGCCGATACGCTGGGCGTGACGATGGCTGAGATCGCCGGCCAGACGACGAACAATTTTTTCCGACTGTTTTCCAAAGTGCCGCAGACATGATTTTTTGGGCGCGTTTTCGGGTTGGGAAATCCTGGCGATGACAGATGCGGGCGCGGCATCGCTGCGGGTCACCATATTGGGCTGCGGCACCTCGACCGGCGTGCCGCGCATCGGCAATGACTGGGGCAAGTGCGACCCGGACAATCCCAAGAACCGCCGCAGCCGCTGTTCGATCCTGGTGGAGCAAATCGCCGCCGATGGTGGCGTCACCCGCATCCTGATCGACACCTCACCGGACATGCGCGAACAGGTGCTGGCCGCCGGGGTCATGGCACTGGACGCGGTGCTTTATACCCACGCCCACGCCGATCATATCCACGGCATTGACGATCTGCGCGGCTTCAAGATGTTGATGCGGCGGCGGGTCGATGTCTATGCCGGGGCGGCGACGCTGGCGCATCTCAAATCAGCCTTCGCTTACTGTTTTGAAACACCGGACGGCGGGGCCTATCCTCCGATCCTCGATGGCCACGAAATTCACCCCTTCGAAACCTTTGCCATCGATGGGGCAGGGGGCCCCGTCCCTGTCCTGCCGATCCCGCAAATTCATGGTGATATCGGCTCGCTGGCCTTTCGCTTTGACGGCCGGTTCGGCGCCCTGGCCTATTGCCCGGACGTCAATGATCTGGGTGACGATGCCGCCGAGGCGCTGCGTGGTCTGGACATGTGGATTGTCGACGCGCTGCGCCACCAGCGGCATCCCAGTCATTTTTCGCTGTCCGAGGCACTGGCGTGGATCGACAAGCTTGGCCCGAAACAGGCGCTGCTGACCCACATGCACAATGATCTGGATTATGAAACGGTGCTGGCCACGACGCCGGACCATGTCGCGCCGGCCTATGACGGGATGGTTTTTGAGCTGCCGAACGGCTGAACGTGGCTTGCGCGGTTAACGCGCGCTAGAACACTCGAAGTGTCGATCAGACGTGTGGTTCCGGGCTAATCGACATTCTGCTCAACGAGAGCGCGCGTTATCGGTGGCGGCGCTTGAATGCTCGGCATTGCATATCCAGCGGAGGCGGATTGATTCAAATTTGAAAGAATTTACCGGATTGGCGGATTTCCAGCGTTTCCTGTTATTTGGGGTACTGTATTAAGTTCCATAATATATCTTATGCGACAATAGTATGCTTGTCGTTTGGTATTATTTGACCCCCTCGCTTAGGATTATTTGCAGAATCGCCGGCCGTTTCCAGAAAGCACAACAGCGCACTGGCGGCCGCTGATCGTGGCGGGAGATGAGGAATGCTGGAAAGTACGATCAGTACTCTGCGTGTTGCCGATGCCAGAGCCAGTGAAAAATTGTATTGCGGCAGACTGGGATTTGAAAAAGCCTGGGAGGATGATCCCGGCGACGGACACCCTGTCTTTGTCGAGGTCACCCGGGACAAGGTGTGTTTTCATCTGTCCGAACACGATGGCGATGGACCAGCTGGCATCCGGATCTATGTCAATGTCGCCGACGCGCAGGCGCTTTATGACGAATTTCGCTCGCGCGATGTCCAGATCAACAATCCACCGCAGGAAATGCCCTGGGGGCATATGGTTTTCGAATTCAAGGATCCCGACGGCAACACATTGAATTTCGGATCCCCTGTTGGATAGTATTGATATCAGGAAAACCCGCCGACGAAACCACCTGAATACACGTCTGAGACTTTGGCTTTTGGGGCGATAATGTGATGCAGAACAGCCCCAAAACACCGGCACCGGTAAGGCCCTATTCCATCGACAAGTTGCTTGCGATCATGGCAGCGCTGCGCACGCCGGTCACCGGTTGCCCTTGGGATCTGGAGCAGGATTTCTCTTCCATCGCGCCCTACACCATCGAGGAAGCCTATGAGGTTGCCGACGCCATTGCCCGCGGCGATATGGACGATCTGAAGGATGAACTCGGCGATCTTCTTTTGCAGGTGGTGTTTCATTCGCGAATGGCCGAGGAAGACGGGTTGTTTGCCTTTGATGATGTAGCGAATGCGATTTCTCAGAAAATGATCCGCCGCCATCCGCATGTCTTTGGCGATTTGGACGCGGCGGACGCCGGCGCTGTGAAGATGCGCTGGGAGGATATCAAGGCTGAGGAAAAGGCCGAGCGTGCCGAGCGGCGACGGAATTCAGGCGCGGCTGAGCCGGGTGGCTTGCTGGCTGATATTCCGGTCGCCCTGCCCGCGCTGATGCGTTCTGAAAAAATTCAGAAGCGTGCCGCCCGTGTCGGTTTTGACTGGACCGAACCGGAGCCGGTGCTGGCCAAGATCGCCGAGGAACTGGACGAGGTGCGCGCTGAAATGGTGGCGCCGGTGCCGGACCGGACCAAAATTGCCGATGAAGTGGGCGATGTGCTGTTTGCCGTGGCCAATCTTGCCCGGCACCTGAAAATCGATCCCGAGGATGCGCTTCACCGGACCAACCGCAAATTCATACGGCGTTTTGGCCAGATGGAAGACGCAGCATGCGCGGGCGATACGGATCTGGATGCATTGTCGCTCGACGAACTGGAAGCGTTGTGGACTGCGGCGAAGGCAGGCGAATAACCGCAACCCGAGATCAGGCAGCTTTCTCACCGGATGAGACATCGATGCGGACCGGTTTGACGCCGGCCTTGCGGGCCCAGGTGCGGAAAGCGGTAAGCCGAGCCTCAGCTACGCGCACTTTCAGGTTGGCGACGCCGGTTTCGGGATTTTCGGAACGTTCCAGAACTTCGGCATTTTCATAAAGCCAGGCGACGGAGCCGAAGCGCTCCGGACTGATCGCCACGCCAAGGACCGGCCGGGCCGCGACGATGCGGTTCTCGATCGCCACCAGCACGGCGTCGCACCCTTCGCCGGTGTGGGCCGAGGCGGCAACCGCCTGGCCAGTTGCCACGGCGTTGCTGTCGGAAAGAATTTCGCGGACATCGGGCAACAAAAGGTCGATCTTGTTCCAGACTTCCATGATCCGCGGATCGTCCGGCGCCACCCCCAGCTCAGTCAGAACGGTGCGCACGTCGGCGGCCTGCATGTCGGTCTGGTCGGAGGAAATATCGCGCACATGGAGGATCAGGTCGGCCCCGGTGACCTCTTCCAGCGTGGCGCGGAATGCGGCAACAAGTGTTGTCGGCAGGTCGGATATGAAGCCGACCGTATCGGACAACAATATTGTCTCGCCGTGGGGCAGCGCCACCTTGCGCAGGGTCGGATCGAGGGTGGCGAACAGCATGTCGCGCTCCGACACCCCTGCCCCGGTTAACTGGTTGAAAAGCGTTGATTTTCCGGCATTGGTATAGCCGACCAGCGCCACCACCATTTGCTGGCTGCGCTTGCGGTTGGCGCGCTGGGCGGCGTGCATGCCGGCGACACTGGCCAGCGCCTTTTCGATGGTCCTGATGCGGGTCTGCAACTGGCGGCGATCGGCCTCGATCTGGGTTTCGCCCGGCCCGCCGAGGAAACCGAAACCGCCGCGCTGGCGCTCCAGATGGGTCCAGGAGCGGACCAGACGGCTTTTCTGGTAATTCAGGTGGGCCAGTTCGACCTGCATGCGCCCTTCCCGGGTTCTGGCCCGGTCGCCGAATATTTCCAGAATCAGCCCGGTGCGGTCGATGACCTTGCAAAGCCAGGCCTTTTCCAGATTGCGCTGCTGTACCGGCGACAAAGGATAGTCGACCAGCACCAACCCGGCTTCACACGCTTCTACCGCGCGCCCGATATCGTCGACCTTGCCCTTGCCGATCAAGGTGGCCGGAACAGGCCGCTTGCGGGTGACCTCGACGATATCGCAGACCGTCAGCTTGATTGCCTCGGCCAGTCCGCGCGCTTCCTCGGCACGCTGGCCGGGGCTGCGGCTGGCCCGTTCGATGCGGGAATTGTCCGATGCCGCGCCGGCGTTTTTGCCATTTTCGGCGCCGGCGGGTTTGCCGATCCCGGATTTGGTCCCAGGGCTGGTCCCGGAGCTGGTCATGGCGCCGATTACGGGTATCACGACAAGACAGCGTTCGCGGCCTTTCAGGCCCGGCGCATGGTCCGGTTCGAATGTGCCAGCGGGTTCGTCACCGATGTCGGTGTGGTCTTTCTGGCGCAATCAGTCGCCTTCCGTCGCGGCTTCGCTCTCGGCGGGATCAGCGTCGAACAGCTGGACCGGCTGCGAGGGCATGACCGTCGAAATGGCGTGCTTGTAGACAAGCTGTGAGTGCCCGTCCCGGCGCAACAACACACAAAAATTGTCGAACCAGGAGACGATACCCTGCAATTTGACGCCGTTCACGAGAAAAATGGTCAACGGTATCTTTGCCTTGCGGACATGATTGAGGAACGTATCCTGTAAGTTATTACTTTTGTCAGTCATGTTTTAGTCTGCCGCTTTCGTTATTATTGAATTGTCGCCCGCCCCAATTTTTTATTTTGCCATCCCGGCCATTCGCCGTTACCGGATCATGCATGTTCTATTGTCGTTGGACAAACCTTGTATTGTGGAAGGCCGTCGCCCCGCGCCATTTTTACATTCCACAGAGGCAACTACAATGATGTTCTCGGTGCGGCACGGCGAAACCATGTCCGCAGGTTCAGGGCGGTTTTTCCCGATTTGCCATCGCCGACCGGATGCCCGTCGATGGCGACAACTGGCGTGACGCCGGCGCTGGCCGATGTGACGAAAGCTTCGGGCGCGGCTTGCGCCTCGGGAACCGTGAATTTTCGGTACTCAATCGCGTATCCGGCCTCGATTGCGATTGTCTCCAGCGACGAGCGGGTCACACCGGGCAAAAGTTCCCGGCCATTGGGACGGGTAACCAGGCGCTTGTCGCCGGTGACGATCCACACGGTGTTGGCCGCCCCTTCGGTGATATAGCCCTCGGCGTCGACCAGCCACATGTCATCGGCGCCCGCTTCGCGGGCTTTCTGGCGGGCCAGGACGTTGGGCAACAGGCCGATTGACTTGATATCGACCCGGGCCCAGCGTTCATCAGCAGTTGTCATGACGCGAATGCCATATTCGGCAATCCCGTCGGCCTTGTCAGGGTTCCCCGGCCGGGCGATGACGACAAGCGCTGGCGGTGTGCCGGCGGGCGGAAAATAATGATCGCGGCTGGCGACCCCGCGCGTCACCTGCAGATAGATTGATCCCGAGATCACCCGGTTACGGTTGGCGACTTCGCGCATGATGACGGCAAGCGCGGTGCGGGCAACCGGCAGGGCGATTTGCAGTGCTGCCAGCGAGCGTTCCAGCCGGTCAAGATGCCGGACCTCGTCGATCAGGGCACGCTCATAAACTTCGATGACTTCATAAACGCCATCGCCAAACTGGTAGCCGCGATCCTCGATATGGACGACGGCCTGGCTGCACCGGCAGTAGCGGCCATTGACATAGGCAAAGCGAAACATCGATCAGCGGTCCCTGTGTGTGCCGGCATGCGAAGGGGCCTGAACGGCCTGTCGCGCTCTAGCGATGCTGCCAGTAGACGAAGTTGAAGACGCTGGCCATCGCCAATATTTCGATGCGGCCGGCGATCATTGCGACATCGAGAACGCCCAGCGCCAGGATATTCATGTCATTGGGCTCGATCCACGGGCGGGCGGCGTCGGGACCGCCATCATAGATCGGCCCGATATTGGCCAGCGCGGCGAACCCGGCCGAGACAGCCTCGTCAAAGGTCAGGCCACAAATCGACAGCATCACGATCGTGATCGCCAGTGCGGCGGCAAAACCCAGGATCATGATGTAGCCGCCTTGCAACTCGCGGGCGTTCCATGGCCGCGATCCGATCCAGCGCGAATGGACCGCGTGGGGATACAGCGATGCTGTCAGGTGCCGCCTGGCATCGGTAACCAGAATGCCGATACGGAAGAATTTTACGCCGCCGGCGGTCGACATGGCGCCACCGCCGACCAGCGCTCCGGCAAGCACGACCACTACCGGCAAGGCGGAAAAGGAGTGTTCGCGAACATGAAAGCCGGTTGTCGAAATCAATGATACGGCGGCAAACAGGCCTTCGCGAAACCGCGACAGGTGATCGGAAAATGTTCCACCGCCCGATTGATGGGCAATTTCGCCGATGGTCAGTCCGGCAAGGATCATGGCGGCAAAAAGAAAGTAGGTTTCGCGGTGCTCTGCGGCGGCGCGCCAATCCAGGCGGGCGATCATGCCCTGCCACAGGACGCTGGATGCGCCGATGGCCATGAAGATCATCAGGCCCACCTGACCGGCCGTCGAGACATAGACATCGAGGCCGCCGGCGCGTGGCGCCAGACCACCGGTCGAGACGGCCGAAAAGGCCAGACACAGCGCGTCGAACAGCGGCGTGCCAGCCGCCGACAGCCACAAGGCGCAAACTATGGCCAGTACAAACAGGGAAATTGCCAGTTGAACAATGTGGCGGGCGATGGCGGCCTGGCGCCGTGAGGCGTTGCGGGAGAGAAAGGCCAGTGTGCGCTGGGGCAAGCCGCCGATACCAAGCGGCGACAGGATCAGCACCAGCATGGTCAGGGTCAACAGGCCGCCAAACCATTGCAGGATGGCCCGCCACAGGATCAACGGCCGGGCCAGATCCAGCACTTCATGGCGCAGGCTAAACCCGGTGGTGGTCAGCGCCGACAGCGCATCGAAAAAGGCCAGCGGCGTGGCAAAACCGGCGGTGACCAGATAGGGCAACGTCGCCAGCGCCGCCAGCACCGGCCAGGTCAGGACAACGATGGCAAGGCCGACGAAGCGGCCGGCCGGCATCACGGTGCCCCGCATAGCCAGCATCATGGCGCCAGTCACCGCCATGATCGCCGCGCTGCAGGCCAAAAACGTCGAGGCGCTGGCAAAATCGCCAGTACTGAACGCAAAGACGGCGGGCAGGATCATCAACGCGCCGAGCCCGAAACTGAGCACCGACAGAAGCTGGACGATTGTCCTCATGGGATTTCCTGGCTCACGATATTCACTGAACCCTGTCCACTCCACCGATCATGGCATCTGCCACTTGTGGTATTGGTGGCGCGGTGACGCAATGGCACGGAACGGTCAGAAATATTCAAGGCTGACGCGCGCCAGTTTTTCCACCAGCGGCACCTGTTTGGCCGTGGCGAAAATGACGAAGCGGTCGCCGGCGGCAATCCGGCTGGAGCCGGTCGGCGTCAGCACCTTGCCGTCATGGACGATGGCGCCGATGCGCACGTCCTCGGGCAAATCGATATCGCGCAAGGGTCGGCCGACCAGCGGCGATGTGGCCAGTGCTTCGGCCTCGATGACCTCGGCTGCCCCCTCCTCGACCGTGTGGACGTTCTTGATGCGGCCGCGCCGCACATGCTGGAGGATGCGCGATATGGTTATCGCCCGCGGGTTGATGTGGGCGTCGATGCCGATGGTTGAGACCAGCGGCGGGAATGTGGAGTCGTTCAACAGGCAAAGCGTGCGCCGGCTGCCCATTTTCTTGGCCAGTGCGCAGGACAGGATATTGACCTTGTCGTCGTTGGTCAGCGCGATCATCGTGTCGTTGTCGGCAATATCGGCTTCGCGCATGATCGGCGCTTCCATGGCCGAGCCGTTGATGACGATGGTGCGCACCAGGGTTTCGGCAATCTTGCCGGCCCGTTCGCCGTCCAGTTCGAGAATCTTGATCTTGGCAACGGGGTTACGCATTTCCAGGTTCTGGGCCACGTACAGGCCGATATTGCCGCCGCCAGCGATGATGATGCGGGAACCGACCGTTTCGTCCTTGCCGAATATGGTCAGGGTACGGTTCACATGTTCGGTCGGGGTCATGACATAGACTGTGTCGCCGGCCATCATCTGGTGGGACGATTGCGGCACGAACAGGCGCTCGTTGCGCACAATGCCAACGGTTGTGGCCTGGAGATCGGAAAACAGTTCGGTCAACTGGCGCAGCGGCGTGTCGATGACCGGGCAATCCTTGTCGCACCTGATGCCCAGGACCGTGACCAGATCATCGGCAAAGGGGATGGTTTCGATGGCGCCGGGCTGGGACAGCCGCCGCAGCACCATTTCGCCGACCTCGACTTCCGGCGAGATAATCACGTCGATGGGCATGTGATCGCGCGAGAACAGATTTTGCCAGTTCTTGTGCCGGTAGCTTTGCGCCCTAATCCGGGCGATTTTGGTCGGCATCTTGAACAGGGAATGGGCGACCTGACAGGCAACCATGTTGACTTCATCGTAAAGCGTCACGGCGACGATCATGTCGGCGTCGGCGGCGCCGGCACGGTCAAGAATGTCGGGATGGGCGCCGTGGCCGACAATGCCGCGAACGTCGAGCGTATCGCGAATGACATTGACCAGCTGCGCCGAACGATCGATGACCGTGACGTCATTGCCTTCGGCGGAGAGCTTGTCGGCGATACCGCGCCCAACCTGCCCTGCCCCGCAGATAATTGCCCGCATGAGTGAATTCCCGGCCGCGTTGTGGGCGGCATCCTAACTGAATTTACCGGTTCATACGAACCGCAGTGTTCCGTGACTTTTTTCTTTATCGCCCAGTTTGGATGATAACAGGTAAAGACCGGGTCACTGAAGCGGGCGAAGGTGCCGTGATGGGGCTACCCACGCGGGTTTACCGGTATTTTATCCCGGAACCAGTTCGCGCTTTTCAGAGTGCGGCTCAGACGCCGAGGCTTTTCAACTTGCGATGGAGGGCGGAGCGTTCCATGCCGACAAATTCGGCAGTTCGTGAAATATTACCGCCAAACCGATTGATTTGCGCGGTCAGATAATCCCGCTCGAAGATTTCGCGGGCCTCGCGCAGCGGCAGCGACATGATGTGGGTGGAATCCTGCGGCGAGGAAGACAGGATTTCGCCGACTTCAGGCGGCAACATCGCCGCCGAAATCGGCTCATCGCTGTCGCCGGTCGCCAAAATCATCAGCCGTTCGACATTGTTGCGCAACTGGCGGATATTGCCCGGCCAGGCATTGGCCTGGAGCACCGCCATGGCATCGGCGCTGATCTTGCGCCGCGCCATGCCGGATGAAGCCGACAAATGATCCATGAAATGGTCGACCAGCAGCGGAATGTCCTCGCGGCGCTCGGCCAGCGCGGGCACCCGCAACGGCACGACACTCAGCCGGTGGAAGAGGTCTTCGCGGAACTTGCCCTGGCCAATCTCCTTTTCCAGATCGAGGGCGGTGGAGGACAG